>NZ_JAPDBM010000056.1:0-31977 GCF_027705265.1 Aeromonas sp. QDB11
TGAGTGATCGGCATGGATGTTATTACGTGATCGGCATGAATGTTATTGAGCGATCGCCATGCGTGGGAATATGCAAGCAAACCGCCAAAACACTTGCCGCCCGGCTTGGCAGCACCCTGGCCAACGTTATCTCGGTCTGTGACCGGGAAGCGGATATCTACGAATACCTGCACTACAAGCAGAAACATACCCAGCGCTTCGTGGTGCGCTCGATGCAAAGCCGCTGTATCAACGAGCACGACAACAAGCTCTACGACTATGCCAGGCAGTGCCAATCTGCGGGCACCCGGGTGGTCAAGATACCCCAGCGAGGTGGCAGAAAAGCCAGAGAGGCCGTGCTCGATATCAAGTTTGCCAGGGTCACCCTGAAGGCCCCGGCCAACAAGCGTAGGGAGCCTGATATCCCGCTCTACTACGTGGGGTGCATCGAGCAGAGCGATGCAGCCGACCGGCTGGAGTGGCATCTGCTGACCAGTGAAGCGGTGACCTGCACCGAACAGGCCAGCGAGATTATCGGCTACTACGAGCGACGCTGGCTCATCGAGGATTATCACAAGGTCTGGAAGAGTGCGGGCACCCGGGTCGAGGCGCTGAGGATGCAGAGTCGGGAGAACCTGACGCGTATGAGCGTCATCCTGGCCTTTATCGCGGTGCGGTTGCTGCAGTTGCGATTTATCAAAGAGGAGCCTGCCGCGCAGGGAGAAAGCTGCAAAGGAGTGCTGGGCACAAAGAGCTGGCAGCTGCTGTGGTTGAAGATGGAGAAGAGGGCCCTGCCAAATGAAGCCCCCGATATAGCGTGGGCGTACAAGAGCCTGGCGATACTGGGGTGCTGGAAGGACACCAAGCGCACGGGGCGAGCCTCGATAGCGGTGTTATGGGAGGGCTGGTTTAGGTTACAGACCCTCCTTGAAGGCTATGAACTGGCGCTGTCTCTTGAGCATCAACAGTTGTGATCAAGAGACAGCCATCCGGAGGCCTTTTGCATTATGAAGCAGGCTTACGCCTGTGGTTTCAGGAAGTTGCGATAGAGCATATATAGAGGTGGGCAGAGCTCCAGCTGAAGTTGCTGGCTCCTTGCATGGCGCCGGTCTCCGGGTTGTAGTTTTCACGGATGGGGCCGCTGCCCGCCAACCTTCCGGTGTTGTTGAACTGTAGTGGTCTAATCACCTCGCGCACCCGCGCTGCTGTCTCCTTGTCGGCGACTTCTGCCCAGCGCGGGCTCACCCTTCGCTATCTATACAATAAGGCTGCATTGCATTTTCGCTTGAGGCACAATATGGGCTGCAATATTAATTGTTTGACTCAATCAGAGTCTCTTTTTTATTGAGGTTTCTCTCAATGGTAAAACGATTGGATATCTGAATAAGAGAGCCTGTCTGCCGCTGAAATATTCCCGAGGAAAAACAGTGTTGCCTAGGGGAATAGCCTAAAAAATTCAAATAAAAATAACTGGTTGTCCATTGAGCAATCTGAGCGTATTTCGACCACGCATAGTGTGATGATGTTTTTTGTCCAACTCAATGTTAAGAGCAGTCCCGATGCGTAGGTATCCATAATGGAATCGTTTATCAAGGTTTCACTGAGAGCGTTGTTAACTGGCTCGCGGTGATTTGAGGGACTGGCAATAAATCTTGCTATTCAGGTAAACATAACAAAAAAAGGGATAAGTCATGATTAGGATGCCTCTAGATAGGCCAACGGTGCTGGCGATGGCCATAACCTTGTCGGTGACAGGGTGTGCAACCATCGATAAGCAAGTTGCCGAGAGTGATAGTTGGGTAAGCTGTGCCGGTGGTGGCCTGCTAGGCGCTCTTGCTGGCGCGGCGATTGGTGCCACTCAAGGTGGTAGCGACAAGGTGCTCATTGGGGCTGTCGCCGGTGCTGCGGTGGGTTGTGGTGGCGGCCTTTGGTACAAAGACCGAGTTGATAGGTTACAAAAAATAGCCAAGGAAGAAGGCTTAAAAATGCAGGTGCGTGAACTGCAAGTGGCTGCCGCCCAAGAGCAGCAGAAACAGAAGGATAAACCGACAGCAGTGGGACTTGAAGCATCTATAGAGTATGCCGAGATGTTTCCGGTAGGTTCTGCCAACCTGACCCCAGAAGGTCACCGGAAAATGACCCGTGTGGCGCAAGAGTTTGCCAGCAAACGGGAAGATCAGTCTAAGCTCCCTGAGAATCAACGTAGAAAGGTGTTGGTGGTCGGCCATACCGATTCTGCTGGCGCGGCTCAGTTCAATCAGCGCCTCTCTGAGGAACGAGCTCGGGCCATGGGCCAGATACTGGCTGCAGCCGGGGTGCCTCGTAGCGATATCTACTACCAGGGGGCCGGCTCTTCCCGACCGATTGCCAGCAACGACAGCGAAGATGGTAGGGCACAAAACCGCAGAGTCGAGTTGGTCGAGGTGCAAAATGAGGCCTTGCTGGTTAAGCGTGTGAGTGAGGAACGTGCCAGTCCCAAATATTTAGCTCATGGCACTGGCACTGGCTCTGCGAGCAAGGTCGCATTGGCTGCCACTACCACAGCTGTGACCCCAAAGACTGTGAAGACTGAAACAATACCCGCTAGGTCTGCTAACACAGCCGAGTCGATGACTACTGCTGCAGCCACCCTCAAGGATAAGCCGGTCTCTCAGCCGAAGTCGGGTGACGTTCTCTCCCCCTCATTGACCGCCAGTGAATCTGTAGCGATCAAACTGGCCGGCAAGGGAACCATCGACTTTGGTGGCCATTTGGTTACCGACAGTTCCTCAGCGCTGACCGGCAGCATTGCGCCCAAAACCCCCACCTTCTCCATTATCACTCCAGCTTACGCCAGTGCTCCTATCAGTTCTTGCATAGGGGACATGCCCCGTGTCGAGGGCCAGGTTAAGAACCTGGCGAATGGCCAACCGCTAGCGGAACATTCTACCGAAGAATACTTCCCGGGCCTCAATGGCAAGCCATGGGTTGCAGCCGTGAATGGTCATGTGGCCTCGGTGGGGCCGGTAGCAGTACTGCGTGACGAAGCGAAAGTGGCTAAGCAGCCCGCCATGCAGTTCATCCCGGATTACAAAAAATCCAAAAAGCAGACCGCCAAGATTGAATCGGTCGCCAATACATACGAAGGGGAGACTCAAATCCTCTATCGGGTGTTTGCCGTCAATCAGGCTGCTTCGCCAGTGTCGTGTATGGATGTTGTGTTTGACAAACGATCTGGTGCCGCGGTTGCGGGCGAAATTTACTATCCGAAGCAGGGGGATGCCTACGTGGCCCAATACCTGCCTAAGCGTCGCTAAGGACTCCAAAAATGATACAAGACATCGTTCATGCCCTGTCGGGTGCTTGGCACATCATCAGTCTGGTGATCGGCTTGATGGTTGCGGTCGTGACCGCCATCGTTTATTGGTACGAAGTGAAATACTGGCACATGGAGATGCGGCTCCGGATGCCGTGGTTTGGCCGCATCGCGGCCTGGGTAAAAAACCCGGGCGAAAATGAGAAAGCATCCGAGGACAACCCCAATGCGGTAGGTTTCAACCCTGGTGAGAAAGGTGTGTGTGGTGCATATGACACCTTCTACAAGATGTATCAGCCCTCTGAAGAGAACTTCAAACGCAACCTCGATTATCTGGGAAAAGCTGACGAGGCGGATCGGTCGGAAAAGGGTTTAGGGATCTGGTTGTTGATGATCGTCCTGATGGTGATAGAGGCATCTGCCTTTGGCTATGCGTTGGCACCGTTTGCCCTTACCATGGCGACCCCCAACACAGCGATTGTTGGCGCTTTCTTCCTAGGTTTGGTTATCTCAATTATTGCCTTGGCTCTATCCGAGTTTGCTGGCCGTCAACTCTACCGCAATGGGGTCGTGAACAAGATCCTCTCCTACGAGTCGATCCGTGATGGCGCAGATATGACCAAGACTCTCAACGCCACCATCGACAATACCTATGACGACAATGGCGCTAAACCCTTCCAGCAATTGCTGAACCGGATCAATGTGCCAATCGATAAATACGGGCAGCCGCAGCGCCGATTCTCGATCATTGCCGGGTACGGGATCTTTATCATAGGGCTGGCAGTCGCCGCGTTCTGGGTTCGAACCGAAACCCTGAACCAGCAGGAAGCATTGCTGGTCGAGAATCCGACAGCAGTCATCCAGAATGCTGATGATTTCCCGGTTGCATCTGGTGAGGGTGAAATTCCCCTGCCATCCGATATGGCGGAGTTGTCCGCCAGTTCCAGTCAGAAGTCCGCGCAAGACCAGATTGATGCTATCCATCGAGCTTCGCTGGTGACCTTTGCTGTGTTATCTGGGTTGTTTGTTTTTATTCAGTTTACTTCGACTTTCCTTGCGTTTAGGCACAGCTTTGCTGGGACGTACTCTCGTGGGGCTTGGGAGATGACTCATAAGTACAACAGTGCCTCCGAGTTTGTAAGACACCATAAGATCAAAGCTGCCGCTATTGCCCAAGACGCTCAATCCTCCCTGGCGAAGTTGCAGTCGTTGCAGGACAAGGTGTTCAGAGTGAGCGGTAAGACAAAGGACGACCTGAGTCATAACAAAGACAGTCGCACTTTCTTGCGCTACGTGGAAGAGCAGGAGACCATCGATCATATCAAGAAAAACCGTGAGATCGGCAAGCAAAGTACCGATGTGGTCACCGACTACGTAGTCAAGACCATCAATGACTTGAAGGAGGCGATAGCTGCGAAAGACAACGAGAGAATTTGGTCGATCACTGATGTTGCTGGGCCCCGGTTTGCCGCGATCAACAATCCTGCGTTGATGGCTCAAAAGGCGACGTTCAATGAACTGGTGGCTGTCTTTGGTGCGAGACCGAGCGTGGCACAGCCACAAGCTGTTGCCCAATCCTATCAACCGGTCACGCTTGCAGCCACATCAGTACCATCAGTCGAATCGGTAGCTCCAGTAGCACCAGTAGCTGAAATGGCAGAGGTGACCCAGACCATCGTAGCGCCACAGGTGTATTCCGAGGGTGAAAGTGTGGCAGGCTTCGATCCTCATGCTTGGGGCGATCTGACTCAGTTTGAAGCTGACGACATGGACTATGTTGCCAAGAAGAAGGGCGTATCTGTGGACGACCTTAAACGAGCACGTCGATTGCAAATGCTCGACAAAGTGGAGGCGTGATGAAACCACGGATCCTTTTGACATTGATGTTGATGCTTTCGGCGACAGTGATGGCAGCAGAGCGCAACGACCTGAGCAGTTGCTATCAACAGGCTAGGATTACCGAATTCAAGCCTGCGCCCTCGGGTCGTATGTTGTCGGTTGTGGTGGATCAGACCACGCCGCTCACACCGGATCTGCAGCGTACCGCCTGGGATCATATCAAGCGATTCCTGCAGCCGGGCGATCAGTTGCGTCTGTACTCCTTCTCCGCCTATTTGGAAGGTCACTACATGCAGCTGAAATATGCAGGGCTGCTAGATAAAGGGCTTGACCCATCGCAATTGGGTGATGTTCCGATGATGAACGCCAAAAAGCTCGATCAATGTCTAGCCTCCCAACCCCAAGCTATGTTGCAACAATTTGGTAAGCAGTTCGTGCAAACAATGGGCAAATCCTCGACAGATATCCCGCGTAGCGAGATCCTGTTTAGCCTCAAGGCGGTGGGTGACGATATCCGAGCGGCTGATGGCGTGAAGGAAAACATCATTTTGCTGATGTCTGACATGCTGGAATACAGCGACTTTGGTAGCTTCTATCAAGCCAAAGGGATCCGTGATATTTCCCCAGCAGTGGAGCTAGCCAAGGTCGAAAAGGCTAATCTGGTCGCTGACTTCAACGGTGCCAGGGTATATGTGCATGGGGCGGCCTTTGTGCCAACCGATACAAAGAACGGCTATCGAAGTGGCAAGATGATCCAGAATCTAGAATCCTTCTGGAGTCAATATTTCCAACGTTCAAACGGCCAGCTCATCGCATTTGGGCATCCAGAGCTCACAGTCTCTGTGCAGTAACGCAGCGCTAAGCTGGTTGGGGTAAGAACACCATCATAGTTAATGCCAGTCAGTTAAATCTGACTGGCATTATTTTTACTTACTTCTTTTCACTGTGCTGAATTAACTCGCGGCATGAGCCAAACAAAAAAACCGGCATCAAGGATGCCGGTTTTTTGTTTGACGATGAGAAGTGCGGCTTAGCGCAGGATCATCTCGTCACGGCCCGGGCCGACGGAAACCATCGGAACCGGTACGCCGAGCAGCGCTTCGATACGCAGCACGTACTGCTGGGCAGCGCGCGGCAGCTCTTCGAAGGTGCGGCAACCGGTGATGTCTTCGCTCCAGCTTTCCATCTGCTCGTAAACCGGCTTCAGGGCAGCGGTTTGTGGCCAAATCGGGTTCTCGGTGTGGGCACCTTCGTAAGCGACGCAGATCTTCAGATCCGGCAGACCGGTCAGGCAGTCCAGCTTGGTCAGGGCCACTTCGGTGGCGGCTTGCAGTTCGACACCGTTCTTGGTGGCGACAGCGTCGAAGTAACCGACATCACGGGGACGGCCGGTGGTGGCACCGAACTCGTTGGTGATCTTGCGGAACTCGTCCTGGTTCTCCATGGCGGTCAGCAGGGTGCCGGTACCGACAGAGGAGCTGAATGCCTTGGCCACAGCGATGACGCGCTCCGGACGCAGTGCCGGCAGACCGCCACCGATACCGGCGTAGGCGCCAGATACGTGGGAGGAGGTCACCCAGGGGTATTCACCGTAGATCAGGTCACGGCCAGCACCCAGCTGCGCTTCGAACAGCAGGGTCTTGCCTTCAGCCTGCAGCGCTTTGAGCGGCATGCTGACGTTACACACGGCGTCGATCCAGGGTGCAGAGACTTCCAGCAGCCAGTCGGCCATCTCCTGGGCAGTCTGGGTGAATTCGAAGGAGGGGTAGATAGTCTTCATCTGCGGCAGTTTCCAGTCCAGCATGAACTGGATGCGCTCGACCAGCACTTCCGGCTGTTTCAGCCAGCCGACCAGGATCGCTTTCTTCATCACGCGATCACCGTAGGCAGGGGCGATGCCCTGACGCGTGGAGCCATAGGCGCCGTCACCCAGACGTTGCTCTTCCAGGGTATCTTCCAGTGCGTGCAGCGGCAGGCAGAGGGTGGCGCGGTCAGAGATGGCCAGCTTCGGAGTCACGCCGGAGGCTTTGACTTCATCGAGCTCGACGGTCAGTTTCTCGGGGCTGATCACCATGCCCGGGCCGAGGACAACCAGGCAATCCGGGTTGAATACGCCACTCGGAACCTGGTGCAGCTTGAAGGTGCCAAGGTCGTTGACCACGGTGTGGCCAGCGTTGTTGCCGCCCTGGAAGCGAATGCTGGCGCCAGCTTGACCTGCCAGATAATCAACGATGCGGCCTTTGCCTTCATCACCCCAGTTAGCACCTACGACTACGATAGACGACATGACTCTTTCTCCTAAGACGTTAGGCGTCCATCCTAGGAGCCTGATGCGGATTAGAAAAATTAATTATCTTTATAATTCCGATAAGAGAATCATATAATTGTGACCAATTAAGCGGCAAACCGCCCAAATTTGCCGGGCAAGCCCCGCACATCGCGGGTTGAGGGACTCTTTATGCTGGACATTCACTGGCTGCAAACCTTTGTTACCCTGGCCAGATTGCAACATTTTGGTCAGACCGCCACCGAGCTGCACATGACCCAGCCCAATGTCAGCCTGCATATCAAGCGGCTGGAGCAGGCGACCCGGGTGAGGCTGATCGAGCGCAGTCCGTTTCGCCTGACGCAGGCGGGGGAGCGGCTGCTGCAAAGCGCCGAGCGCACCATCGCCGAGTTGCAGCTCTGCCAGTCCGATCTCAATGCCCTCAACCAGCTGAGTCAGGGGACGCTGGCCATCGCCGCCAGCGACATCATCTCCCGCCTGCTGCTGATCCAGCCGTTTCAGCGCTTCAAGCGGGAGTTTCCCGGCATCGACCTCACTCTGTTCAACACCACTTCGGATCAGGCGGCCGAGCTGGTCAAGGCGGGCAAGGCGGATCTGGGCTTCGTGATGGCGCAAAAGCGCAGCGAACCGCTCTTCTATACCGAGCTGCAACAGGTGACCTGGTGCGCGCTGGGTCATGGCCTCGCCCGTTGGCAGGCGCGGGCGGTGGCGGGAGAGAGCGACCCGCTTGACGAGCCGACCCTGATCCTGCTCGGTCACGACACCCGTACCCGGGCGCTGATCGACCCGTCCTTGCCGCTGCTGGCCTTGCCCCCCTGTCGCATCATGGAGGTAGGCAGCGTGGACGCTCAGCTCGATTGGGCCGAGGCGGGGTTTGGTGTCGCCATCGTGCCGGACTTCTCCCTGCATCCGCGCCTCAACCTCACCGCGCCGGTCACCAGCCTCAGCGACTTTCCCGGTACCAGTCTGGGCTACGTGGTGCGCCAGAATCAGGTGTTGTCGCGGGCCATTAAGCAGCTGCTGCACTGGGTGGAGGAGGAGATCCAGAAGCCCAACCCCTATCTGACCCGGGGAGTGGAGCCGTAGCGGTACGGCAAGGTGAGCAGGCCAATCAGGGTGACAGCGCCGCCATCAATTGCGTCACTATCGAACGCGCGTAAACAATCAGGGCAGCCGAGGCTGCCCTGATGTATTTGTTGGCGCTGACCACTCAGGGCTGCAGCGGCGTGGCTGCGCTGGCGGCAGGGGAGGGAGGCGTGTCGGTTTTATCCTGCTGCGGGGTTTCGCCAGTGACCGCGCTACTGGCAGGCTGGGTTGCCTGCTCTTGCTGCGCAGTTGCCGCAGAGGCGCTTTGCGGCCGTTCGGTCGAGATAGCAGCCGATGGCACCGTTGACACTGCGGAAGAGGTTTGGGGGGCTAAGCTGGCCTCGCTCTCAACCTCGGCAGCTGGCGCCGTCGGATCAGGGATCACCTCGAGCACCTCTTCGGGCAAGGTGGTGGCCTCTGTGGCTTCTGTCGCCACTGCGGCACTGCTGGTGGCGGTCGCCTCAAGGGGCGTTGCCGTTCCGTCAGCGGCACTCACCGGCTCTGCCGTTGGTGCCGCCTCCGAGGTCGATGGCTCAGCTGTTAACTGCTCCGGTGCCAGCTGTTCCGTTGTTAACTGCTCGGGGGTCAGTGGCAAGGGGGCTGGCGGTTGATCCGACATCCCCGCATGGAGGGGCAGCTCGGTTTGCGCCTGCAACTGCTCGGGGGTCACCTTGCTCAGGGCCGGATGCAACCGGCTGAACTGCTTGATCCGGGCCAGCAGGGTATCGCGCACGGTACGAACGATGGGATCCGGCAGGCTGGCCAGCGCCACCAGTTCGGCACTCATCCCGATATTGTTGATGGAGGCCGTCTGCCCCGGATAGAGGTTGGCGGCGATGCGGCTGCGCTGGTAGTAGGGGTGTTGCTTGAGCAGCGTGTCGATCTGCTCCCCTTCGATGGGGATCAGGCGCACCTTGCAGCGGCTGATCAGGTCGCCGACCGCCTGACTGGGATGACCGGCGACCACAAAGGCGGCATCCAGCGAGCCATCGCACAACCCTTCCAGCGGTTCGCTGTTCGATTTGAGCTGATAGGCGACAAACTGCCCGGGTTGCCATCCCATGGCCGCCATCAGGGCCTGGCTGGTGATCTGTTCACCGGCGCCGCTGTTGCCCGGATAGACCCGTTTCCCCTCGATATCCGCCAGAGTGGTGATGCCGCTGTCGGGGGCGGCCAGCAGGGTCAGCGACTCCTGATAGAGGCGAAACAGGCTGCGCAGCTCATGGTTGGCACCCTGCCCGCTGAAGGGGCCGGTGCCGTGCAGGGCGTGATGCAACACATCGGACTGCACCAGCGCCAGCTGTACTTCCCCCTTGCCGAGCGCCTTGAGGTTGGCCATCGAGCCACGGGTGCTCTGCACGGTGCAGCTGTCCCCATGCAGGGCATGGCCAGCATTGAGCACCCGACAGATGGCGCCACCGGTCGGGTAGTAGACCCCGTTGAGCGGGCCCGTTCCTATGGTCAGCGCTTGGCTGCCAAAGGGGAGCAGCGCAGAGAGTGCACAGAGGGGAAGCAGAAGGTGATGCAAGATCCGTAGCGACATAATTGACCGTTGACTGAGTTGACCGCTGGCTGATGACACCGGGTAAAGGGATGGGGCTTGCCCATCCCGTTGCTGGCTGATTAGGGCTTGCTGTGGTTTAGGATCGCCCGTTCCATCCGCGCCAGCGCATCGGTCAGCCGTGCCCTGATGCAGCCGAAGTTGAGCCGCACGAACTGACCATCGCCAAACTGGGCGCCGGGGGAGAGACCGACCCCGGCCTGCTCGAAGAAGGCGATGGGATCGGCAAGGCCAAGGGCGCTCACATCGATCCAGGCCAGATACGTCGCCTGATGGCTGGCCAGCTTGACGCCGGGCCAACGGACAACCGCCTGCTGGATCAGGGCCAGATTGGCTGCCAGATAGTCGAGCTGCTCGGTCAGCCACTGATCGCCCCCTTCATAGGCCGCTTCGGCGGCGACAAAGCCCAGCAGGTTGACGTCAGCACTGATGCCGCGCATCGCCTGTTGCAGCCTGAAGCGCAGACGGGCGTTGGGGATGATGGCGAAGGAGCAGCAGAGACCGGCGATATTGAAGGTCTTGCTCGGGGCCATCATCACCGCGCAGCGCTCGGCAGCTTCCGGGCTGATGGCGCCGTAGGGAATGTGGCGGGCGTTTTTATCCAGCAGCAGATCGCAGTGGATTTCATCTGAACAGATCACCAGATTGTGGCGCGCGGCGATGGCATCGATGGCCAGCAGTTCGTCACGGGTGAAGATGGTGCCGCCCGGGTTGTGGGGATTGCAGAGCAGCAGCAGATCCGCCGAGGGGGCCTGACGCTCCAGCTCTGCCAGATCCAGTACCCAGCGACCGGCTTCTTCTACCATGGGGACGGTGAGCAGGGGACGATCATTGAAGCCCGGCGCCTGCAGGAAGGGGTAGTAGACCGGCTTGGGAGTGATGATGCCGCGGCCATGCTGGCTCCACGCCTTGCAGGCGAGGTTGAGCCCCGGTACCACCCCGGGCAGGAATACTAGCCATTCGGGCTCGATAGCCCAGCCATAGCGGGTAGCCATCCGTTCGATAATGAGTTCGATCAGGCGCGGCGAGGGGCGTGAATAGCCGAAAATGCCGTGGGCGACCCGTTTGGTCAACGCCTCAATCACGGACGGGGGGGAGACAAAGTCGGTATCGGCAACCCACATGGGCAGCACATCCTGACCCTTGTACTTGTCCCATTTCAGGCTCATGGTGCCACTGCGGTCTACTTCCTGATCAAAATCAAACATGCGAACTCCTTGTGCTGGCAGGATGGGCTTTCACTCTACGGGGTCGCGGCTTCCCTCGCAAGGCGCACACCCGCTTATGCCATCCTTGAGCCCGCTCTTGATAGTGACATAAGATAGGCGCCGAATTTTCATACGGCAGCCGAGCGTTGGCCCGTATCGTCCTTCCAATCAGTGGTAACCCTATGAGCTTGTCGATAGCGGCGGTCAAACGCCCGGACCCCGTCTCTCTTTCGTTTCTTGCCGTGACCTTTATGACCGGCGTCGCGGTGGCATTGCAGGTGCCTACCTTAAGCCTGTTTCTGGCCGAGGAGGTGCAGGTGCGCCCCTTTCTGGTCGGGCTCTTCTATACCATCAATGCGGTAGTGGGCATTCTGGTCAGCCAGTGGCTGGGCCATCGCTCCGATAACAAGGGGGATCGCAAGCGACTGATCCTGCGCTGCTGTTTTGCCGGGGTGGCGCTCTCCTTGCTGTTTGCCTGGAACCGCAACTACTGGCTGCTGGCGAGTCTGGGGGTCATGCTGGCAGCGCTGGCGGCCACTGCCAGCCCCCAGCTGTTTGCGCTGGCGCGGGAGTACTCTGACAGCCGCAACCAGCGGGCGGACATGTTCAGCTCGGTGATGCGGGCTCAATTTTCGCTGGCCTGGGTCATAGGCCCGCCCATCGCCTTCGCGCTGGCCATCGGCTACGGCTTCGAGTTGATGTATCTGGCGTCGGCACTGGCCTACCTGCTCTGCGCCCTGGTGGTGTGGCGCTGGCTGCCCTCTCTGCCGTTGCCCAAGATGGATGAAGATATTGAGCGGGTCAGCAGTTGGCGGGATCCGGCGGTGCGGGCGCTCTTTATCGCCTCCACCCTGATGTGGACCTGCAACAGCATGTACCTCATCAATATGCCGCTCTACATCACCCGCGAGCTGGGGTTGGAGGAGAAACTGGCGGGTATCTTGATGGGCACGGCCGCGGCGCTGGAGATCCCCTTTATGCTGCTGGCGGGTTACTACACGGCCCGCTTTGGCAAGCGCCCCATGATGTTGCTGGCGGTGCTGGCTGGCGCTGCTTTTTACACCGGCCTGGTGACCCTCACCGACCAATACGCCCTGATTGCCTTGCAGCTGTTCAACGCCATCTTCATCGGTATCGTGGCGGGGATTGGCATGTCCTACTTTCAGGATCTGATGCCGGGACGGGCCGGGGTGGCGACCACCCTGTTTGCCAACAGTATCCGCACCGGCTCCATCATGGCGGGGGCCATCGCCGGTGTGGTGGCGGAGGTGTGGAGTTTCCACGGGGTCTTTATGGTGGCGCTGGGATTGGCACTGGCGGCGCTGGCCGCCTGCTGGCGGGTGCCCAACGTCTGACGGGGTGATCTGACTGTTATTTGCCGTGCTGGGGCTGGGTGTGCGGAAGCGGCGATGATTCGCCCTGATACTCGTTGCGCAGGCAGCGTAGCAGCAGCTCGGTCGCGGGGCCGAGGGCCTCGGGGGAGAGGGTCAGCAGGTAGGTGTAGAGGTGGCGCTCGTTGCCGCTATCCAGATCCAGCTGTATGAGTGAGCCTTCCGCCAGCTCCCGCTCCACCAGATGGCGCGGCAGCCACGCATAGCCGAGACCGAGGCGCAGCATGGCGAGCACTTCGTGGTAGTGGGTGGCCTTCCAGCCGGTGTCATCCGCATCGTTCCAGTCCACCGAGCGGTGAATGGGGGGATGGAGGCTGATCTGGTTGTAGCCGATCAGCACATCGCTGCGAATGGGCCCCTCCTCCTGTGCCAGCGGATGGCTGGCGGCGCAGAGGGGCAGCAGGCACACCTCGTCCAGCAACAGGCCGGTGCGATCGCCGGGCAGGTGCTCGGAGAGCATCAGATCTCCCGGTTGCAGGGCGTTGAAGTGGCAGTGAATGCGCTCGTGCAGGTTGACCCGGCAACCCCGGCTGCGGGGATAGAAGCTGGCCAGCGCCCGATAGAGGCGATCCCTTGGCTGCAACGCCGAGACATAGAGGTTGATCTGCGGCTCCCACTGCCGCTCCAGGTTGTTGGCCAGATTCTCCAGCTCTTCCACCTGCTGGCTCAACTGACGGGCCCGCTTGAGGAAGATCTCGCCCGCCGGGGTCAACACCGCCTTGCGGCCGCGCACCTCCAGCAAGGGCACGCCCAGACTCTGCTGCAACTTCGCAACCGCATGATTGAGGGAGGACTGGCTCTTGTTCAGCGCCTCGGCCGCCTGGGCGTAGCCGCCGCAGTCGACCACCGCCTGAAAGATCCGCCATTGCTCAAACGTGCTCTTGGGACGAAACATAGTTCAACCTGATTGGAGATAGGATGGTCAGGGGCTGCTACAGGGAGCCTGTGCTCCCTATTCAATTTAACCCCTGCCGTACAACACTCTGGGTATTTTATTGATTTATTTGGGCTGGGCCACAAAGGTTTGGCCGGTTTTGCCGCGGCTGTCCGACCCCATCAGGTAGAGGTAGAGGGGCATCAGGTCGGCCGGGGTCTTGAGGTTCATGGGATCTTCCGCTGGGAAGGCGCTGGCGCGCATTTTGGTGCGGGTGCCGCCCGGGTTGAGGGTATTGACCCGCACGCCGGTGTTTTCCAGCTCGTCGGCCAGCACTTCCATCATCCCCTCGATGGCGAATTTGGAGATGGCATAGGTGCCCCAGTAGGCGCGCCCTTTGCGTCCCACGCTGGAGGAGGTGTAGACGATGGAGGCTTCGCCCTGCGCCTTGGCGGTCTGGCGCAGCAGCGGCAGCAGTGCCTGGGTCAGCAGGAATTCCGATTTGACGTTGACCTGCATCACCTCGTCCCACTCCTTCTCCTGAATGTGTTCAAACGGAGAGAGGGTGCCGAGCAGACCGGCGTTGAACAGCACGCCGTCGAGGCGGCCAAACTGCTGGGCGAAGGTTTCGGCCATGCCGCGGTAGTGGGCGGCGGTGGCCCCTTTCAGATCTACCGGCACGATGGCGGGCAGCGGATAACCGGCGGCTTCAATCTGGTCATACACGGCTTCGAGTTTGGCACTGGTGCGGCCGAGCAGGATCACGGTGGCACCGTGGGCGGCGTAGGTGAGGGCGGCTTCACGGCCGATCCCGTCGCCGGCACCGGTGACCAGAATGACTTTATCCTTGAGCAGATCGCGGGGTGCCTGATAATCGAGCATGACAACTCCTGTTAACAAATTCCGGCCATAAGTGCATGGCAATCGGCGCCAAGTGTACTGATCCGCGCGCCCGTTTGACCAGCCAGCGGCAAGAAAAATGTGAAGAAAATAGAGAGGTTGTGATGCTCGGGTTGGTTTTTCCCGGCACTGGCTGCGATTTTTTGCGCGCCTCCGTCAAACTCCCTAGAATGTGACGAAAACCGATCCATTGTGGAGTCCATCGTGACATTTTTGACCGAATATGGCCTGTTTCTGGCCAAGACAGTGACCTTCCTGCTGGCCATCGGCGCCATCATTCTGATGATCGTCAGCACTCGCCAGCCGAAAGCGCGCAAGGGCGAGCTGGTGGTGACCGATCTCTCGAGCGAGCTGGAGCAGGGGCAGTTTGCGCTCAAGAGCGCGCTCGCCAGCAAGGCCGAGCGCAAGGTGCTGGAAAAACAGCAGAAAGAGGAGCAGAAAAAGCGCGCCAAGGCGGGTGATGAGCGCAGTCGCCTGTTCGTGCTCGATTTCAACGGCAGCATGGATGCCAAAGAGGTGGCCTCCCTGCGCGAAGAGGTGAGCGCGGTGATCGGCGTGGCCCAACCCGGCGACGAGGTACTGCTGCGGCTTGAATCCGGTGGCGGCGTGGTGCATGGCTATGGCTTGGCCGCTTCCCAACTGCAGCGTCTGCGGGACAAGGACATCACGCTCACCGTGGCTATCGACAAGGTGGCGGCAAGCGGCGGCTACATGATGGCCTGCGTGGCGGACAAGATCCTGGCTGCCCCCTTTGCCATCGTCGGCTCCATCGGGGTGATCGCCCAGATGCCGAACTTCAACAAGTTGCTGAAAAAGCACGATATCGAATTCGAGATGCACACCGCTGGGCAGTACAAGCGCACCATCACCATGTTCGGTGAGAACGACGATCTGGGGCGCGAGAAGTTTCGCGAGGAGCTGGCTGCGATCCATGAGCGCTTCAAGGCCTTTGTGGCCGAGCACCGCCCGCAACTCGATATCGATCGGGTCACGACCGGCGAGCACTGGCTGGCGAGTCAGGCCAAGGGGCTGGGGCTGGTGGATACCCTCTGCACCAGCGATGATTACCTGTTGGCGCAGGCCAGCCACCACAAGGTGGTCGGCATCAGCTATCGCAAGCCAAAAAGCCTGACCCAGAAGCTGGGGCAGCAGGGCGCGCAGGCGCTGGAAGCCGGACTGGGGCGGCTGTGGCAACAGAGCCCCTGGCGCTAAGCCTGGCCCTCTGGCGTTAGCCAGAAGAACGTGCCGTGATAAAAAGGCCAGCCGGACCACTCCGGCTGGCCTTTTTGCATCCGGTTGCACCTTGATGGTGAGCGAGCGTTGTTTCTATTGAAGCCCTCTGTTACAACAGAAGGCTTCCCCTTAGTTATTGTTGGCCCCATCGGGCCCCGGAGCTGGCCGATGCCGTGGCGCACCTTAAGGCAATTTACCCCGCTGGTCTGGATCGTCATTCTGGGCACTTTCATGGTGCGCACCAGCTACTACATGGTGTGGCCCTTCCTCTCCATTTTGCTCTATCGGGAGTATGACCTCTCGGCCACCTTCATCGGCCTGTTGCTGGGGGGCTCGATGGCCCTCTCCACTCTGGTGAGTTTCTACGGCGGCTGGCTCTCTGATCGCTTCGGGCGGCGCAGCATACTGCTGGCCGGTTGTCTGGTGGCGACGCTCTGTTTCGGTCTGCTCGGTTTTTCGCACGAGGTGTTCTGGCTCGGGATCGGGGTGATGGGTAGCGGCCTCTCGTCGGGGCTCATCGATGCCCCCGGCAAGGCGCTGATGGCCGACAGTCTGGCCTCGGCCAAGGCGCGGGAGCTGGCACTGCACCTGCGCTATTTTCTGCTTAATCTCGGGGCTGCGCTGGGGCCGCTGCTCGGGGTGACCCTCGGGATCAACGCCCAGCAGGAGACCTTCCTGTTTCTGGTGGTGAGCTATCTGCTGTTGGCACTGGCCTTTGGCTGGGGATTTCGCCGGGCTGGCAGCACAGACAAGTCGGGGGCGACTGGCCCCGGGCTGCGAGATGCCATCAAGGTGTTGCTGGCGGATCGCGCCTTCCTGCTGCTGGTGATGGCCAATCTGCTGATGGTGCTGGTCTACTCCCAGTTTCACTCGCCGCTGGTGCAGTACCTGACCCGGGCCGGTATGCCGCAGGTGGCCGAGTTGGTTGCTCTGCTGGTGGCGACCAACGCCCTGACCGTGGTGCTGCTGCAATTTCCGCTGCTGCGCTTGTTGTCACGCTGGCCGGTGCGGGTACGGCTTCATATCGGCATGGCACTCTTTCTGGCGGCCCAACTGCTCTTCGCGCTGGGAGACCCGACGGTGCGCAGCCACTGGTTTGTCGCCGTGCTGTTGCTCAGCATTGGCGAGACCATCCTGTTCCCACTGCTTAACGTGCTGATCGATCAGATGGCCCCGACTCATCTCAAGGGGAGCTACTTTGGTGCCAGCGCACTGGCCGGGTTGGGAGGGGCCGCCGGCGCGCTGCTGGGAGGCTGGATCCTCGAACAGTGGAGTGGCCAGCTGCTCTATGTGCTGATGGCGCTGCTCTGCGTGGCGATTTTTGCGCTCTATGAGTGGGGTGCCAGGGTGTCTCGTCCCGCTTCGCTCCCCGCGGCAACGAAGCGAGGCTGACAGCCAGCCCCGGGGATCAGTGGGTGCTGCCCGGGGTTATCTCCTTGAGCGCCTTCTTGGCCGCGTACATTCGCTCGTCGGCCAGCCGGATCAGGTTGAGCCCGTCATCGTAGTGATCCGGCCCGGTCTGGGCGATACCAATACTGAGGGTGAGATCCTCCAGCTGACCCTTGATGGCCTGGGTCAGTCGTTTGAGATAGATATCCCTGGCCTGACTCTCGCTGCAGTTGGGCAGGATCAGACAGAACTCATCCCCGCCATAGCGAAAGCAGCTGTCTTCGGCACGAAAGACCTGACGGATGCAGTGGCCGACGATCCGCAGGATCTCGTCGCCGCGTTGATGTCCTTCGGTGTCATTGATCTGTTTGAAGTTATCGATGTCGATATAGGCGATGGCCATGGGTTCGGCACGGCGCTGACAGGTGCGCAGGGTTAGCAACAGCAGCTCGTTAAGGTGGCGAACGTTGAGCAATCCGGTCAGGGCATCGGTGCGGTTCAGCTCCTCCAGTTGTCTGGTTCGTTCGCGCACCTTTTGCTCCAGACTCTTGGCATAACTTTCCGATTTCTCTCTGGAAGACTCTATTTCCGACACCAGACTGCGAATATAGGTCTCGAACACCAGGGTGATATCGAACAGAAAGAGTTTGTCCAGCGCGGCCAGCATGACGAGGCGCTCCGGTTCATCGCGGATCTGCTCGAAAATATCCTCGATCAGCAGGGCCTTGAGGGTGTTGATGGCGGCCAGATAGAGTTTGGGCTCGACCCCGATCCGCTTGTGAACCAGCCCGATCCGCAGCCGGTTGTTGACGTACTCCAGATCGTAATGACCGCTGAAGAGATCGAGCACATAACGCCGTTGTGCGGTGCGCAATCGGGTGAGGGTATCGGCATCGCCGATCAGCAGGGCGATTTCGGTGATGGCCGTCTGCTGCTGATAGAAGCGATCGACCAGGGCATCGATCCGTGGCTCTATTTTGCCGCAATAGCTCGCCAGCAGCGCCACATCCTGCTCGCTGAGCAGCAGCAACTCCTTGCGATGGGCAATCTCGAATTCGGTGATGCGCATCTGCTCAAGCAGGGTCTGTTCGGTCGGATTCATCGTCGTCCTCTGTCCATGGCTGGGCCATTACTCTGTCCGTGAAGCGGTGCAGGGCAAGCAGAATGGGCAACTGACATTGTAGTCATTGAGGAGCGAGGGAGCGAAATGACCCCCACTTTGCCTGATGTGAGGTACTCAGTGGCACAAGTGGGGGAGTGCAGGGCAAGCAGAGACGATCAGAAGGTCAGTACCTTGTCGGCGGCCAGGCTCCACTGGGCCAGCATCGGCAGGGTGCCGACCTCAATGCCCTCGATCAGTGGCAGGGCGGTGATGCCACGGGCATCGGTGCAGGTCTTGCACAGGCGAATGGTGACGCCCTGAGCCAGCAGGATCTCCAGCATCTGGCGCAGGTTGTACCCTTCCGCCGGTGACTGACCGGCCAGCGCCGCGCTCACCGCATCAGACATCAGGAACAGCTTCAGGCTGGCACCACCCTGCTCGTTGAGGGCGATAGCGAGGCGCAGTGCGTTGAACAGGGATTCGCTGCCGTAGGGGGCGCCGTTGGCAATCACCACAATTTGTTGATTCATAAGAGACTCCTGATCCTAAAAGGCCTCATTGTAGAACCAATAGGGTGATGAATGCGTGATGTCGCACAACTTCTGTCGCACCTTTTCCCTGCTTGCTTGACCCGTTGGCGAAACACGGTTCTTATGGTCAGTTCGCAAACATGACCGGGTAAATCAAGATGTGGAAAAGTGTAGGAATAGGGTTGCTGCTGTTGGCGGGTCAGGCCTATGGCAGTGAAGCGGTCGGTTGCAAGGCGCGTCTGCAGGCCGTCAACGACCAGCTGGTGTTTGCCAAAGCACACAACAATGCCGGGCAGATTGCCGGGCTGGAGCAGGCCGCGCGCAATATCAAGGCCAACTGCACCGATGAGGGGTTGCTCAGGGAGCAGAAAGAGCGGGTTCACAAGCTGCGTGGCGAGGTGGACGAGCGCTTGCTCGAGTTGCAGGAGGCAAGAGTGAGTGGCAAGCCGGAGAAAATTGCCAAGCAACAGGCCAAGCTGGAGGAGTCCCAGACCAGGATGCTGGAGGCCCAGCGCGAGCTGGACCAGCTGAGCCGGCTGGTCGGCAAGTGATGACCAGCTACTGAACGCCGGATCAAAAAAGGCCGATTGCTCGGCCTTTTTTTCGTTTTACGGTCTGTGCATCAGCTATTGCCTGTGCATCCGCACAAACTTCTCCATCAGCTGATCTTCGGTCTCCACATGGGCGGGATCCCGGAAGATGCAGTCCATGTAGAGCAGATGCTGATGCCGGAGTTACTGCCTGTGCATCCGGACGAACTTTTCCATCAGCTGATCGTTGGTTTCCACATGGGCGTGATCCCGGAAGATGCAGTCCATGTAGAGCAGACGCTGATGCCGGAGTTACTGCCGGTGCATCCGCACGAACTTTTCCATCAGCTGATCTTCGGTCTCCACATGCGCGGGATCCCAGATGATGCAGTCGATAGGGCAGACGCTGATACAGGTCGGCTTCTCATAGTGACCGACGCACTCGGTGCAGCGACTGGGGTCGATCTCGTAGATCTCATCCCCCAGGCTGATGGCCTGGTTGGGGCACTCGGGATCGCACATGTCACAGTTGATGCACTTGTCGGTGATGAGCAGTGCCATCTCAGGCCGCCGAGTGGGGCTGACGGGTATCCTGACGCTCGCCCAGATTGCGCAGCAGGATGCCGTAGTTGATGTCCACTTCCTTCGGTACTGGCACATAGACCACGTGGCCGTTGCCCGGTGCAGTGTCGATCAGCTCGCCCTTGCGGTTCTGCATCTGCTCCAGATTGAAGCTGAGGTTGCCCTGCGGGGTCATCAGCTCCAGGCTGTTGCCCACCAGGAACTTGTTCTTCACCTCGACTTCCACCATGTCACCGTTGCGGCCGGTGATCTCGCCGACAAACTGCTGGGTGTCGGAGACGGAGTAGCCGTAGTCGTAGTTCTGGTATTCGCTGTGGTTGTGACGGCGCAGGAAGCCCTCGGTGTAGCCGCGGTGGGCCAGATTCTCGAGGGTGCCCATCAGGCTGCGATCGAACGGACGACCCGCCACTGCATCGTCAATGGCCTTGCGATAGACCTGAGCGGTACGGGCGCAATAGTAGAAGGATTTGGTGCGGCCTTCGATTTTCAGCGAGTGAACGCCCATCTTGGTCAATCGCTCGACGTGCTCGACCGCGCGCAAGTCCTTGGAGTTCATGATGTAGGTGCCGTGCTCGTCCTCGAACGCGCTCATGTACTCGCCCGGGCGGTTGGACTCTTCCAGCAGCACCAGCGCATCGGTCGGTTTGCCAAGGCCCAGGGTGTTGTCGGGACGCACGGCGATGGGCTCCTGACGGTGGACGATCTGGCCTACGTCATCTTCTTTACCTTCGTGCACCTTGTACTCCCAGCGGCAGGAGTTGGTGCAGGTGCCCTGGTTGGGGTCACGCTTGTTGATGTAACCGGAGAGCAGGCAGCGGCCGGAGTAGGCCATGCACAGGGCGCCGTGGACGAACACTTCCAGCTCCATCTCCGGCACCTGCATGCGGATCTCTTCGATCTCGTCCAGCGACAGCTCGCGGGAGAGAATGGCGCGAGTCAGTCCCATCTGATGCCAGAACTTCACCGTGGCCCAGTTGACCGCGTTGGCCTGCACCGACAGGTGGATCGGCATATCCGGGAAGGCTTCGCGCATCATCATGATGAGACCGGGGTCGGACATGATCAGCGCATCCGGCTTCATCTCTACCACCGGGCGCATGTCGCGGATAAAGGTCTTGAGCTTGGAGTTGTGGGGCTGGATATTGGCCACCACATAGAACTGCTTGCCCAGCGCATGGGCTTCGTTGATGCCCAGCTGCAGGTTTTCGTGATCGAATTCGTTGTTGCGCACCCGCAGGCTGTAGCGGGGCTGGCCGGCATAGACGGCATCGGCGCCATAGGCATAGGCGTAACGCATGTTCTTGAGGGAACCTGCGGGGGAGAGCAATTCTGGTTTAAACATGGCGGACTCTTTATATCTGATTGCAAATCAGGACGGCACCACCTGATGGCGCCGTATTGGTTGAGTTGCGGTGCAAGATGCCCTCCGAGAGGAGGCTCAATGCAGCGCGGCCCGATGACGGCATACCCGAAACACCTGTAGATGAATATGTGCCGGATAAACGGGGTGCGAGATTGTACTCGCCCTCACCGCATCATGCAATTTGGCAGGGAATGGTTGCCAGCGCGAGTCAGCTAGAAAAGCGGGCCGCTCAGGCCCAACGGGAGAGGGGGGCGGGCATGGCGTAGGCGTAACCCTGCTGATAGTCACAGCCGAGCCGGTTGGCAATCTCGATATGGGTCTGGTTTTCTACCCCTTCGCACACCACCTTCATGCCGAGCCGCTGCAGGTACTCCACCAGTCCGGTCAGCATGCGCAAGGCATGACTACTCTTGACCGCCTGTAGCAGCAGGGAGCGATCCAGCTTGATGATCTCGTAGGGCAGCGCCATCACCCGCTGAAAATTGCACTCCTGGGTGCCGAAGTCATCGCAGGCGATATGGGCACCGTGGCTGCGTAGTACCTCGATCAGTGCCCGATGCTGGCTGTGCAGCGGGGCGTACTCCACCACCTCGAACCAGATTGCGATCTCCAGTTTGCGAGCCTGTAGCAGCACCAGCAGCAACAGATTCTGATAGGTGGCACTGCCCAGTGCCGGATTGAGGTTGATGGAGAGCATATAGGGCCCTCCCTTTGCCAGTGCTGGCAGGTCGCGCAGGATGGATCTGAGCATGACGATGTCCAGATGCAGGGATTCATCTTCGCTCAGGGAGGGGAAATCGATGCCCCGATAGCATTGCTGCTGAGGATCCCAGCGTCTGGCCAGCACTTCAAACCCGATGACCCCCCGATCACGATCAACGATCGGCTGATAAAAGGGCACGGCAATCTCCACTGTCGCCAGGGAGGCCACGTCACTGACCGGAAACTCTTCTTTGAACGCAAACATGGCACATCCCTGTTGACGGTTATGGCTGTGGATAATACTGGAAGCCACTAAATGTGGGCTGTAGGAATTGTCTGATTATTGGCAGGTAAAATACTCGCAAAGTATCAGATTATTCCGATTAAGTCTGGTGTGTGGATTATCTAGACTGGCCTCAACAATGAATCTCCAAACTAAAAAGTAAATATAATGCCCGAGGGGTTTATATACGGTTCATTCATATTTTTCAGCGACAGCCTTTGCTGAACTGCCTTCTCTTTCTTGCTATGTGATAATTTTTATATGAGTAAATTTTTTATTTTATTTCTGCTGGTGCTCAGTGGCAACGCCTTGGCATCGCCGGATATCAGTGTTGGCACTTTATATGACTATATGTCGGCAGAGAAAACTACGCTGCTCAAACGGATTCGCAATATTGGCGATGAAACGGCTTTTGTCAAAATGACGCTGGCCGAGATTGTATATGGTGCAGACGGTGTGCCCAAGGAGCGGGATCTACCGGAGGAGGGCGTTCGCCAGCTGGTGACCAGTCCCTCACGGTTGATTATTCCCGCAGGTGGCATGCAGGCTACCCGTTTTATTTACATGGGGGAACGGGAACGTGAACGTTATTTTAGGGTGCGTTTTGTCCCGGTAAAGCCACAGGATGATGAACTCACCGAATTACCGCCACAACAACAGATCAGCGCAGGGGTCAGCATTATGACCGGTTTTGGCACCATTTTGTTTGTGGCACCCAAAGAGACCCGTTATGACACCCGGATTGACCGTGAAAACGGTGTTCTCTATGTGGAGAATCGGGGCAATGCCACCGTTATTCTCGATTATCTGGAACTGTGCGACAAAAAAGAAACGTCGTGCAGTCAACCAGAGAAACTGCATCTGCTGCCCGGAGTTAAAAAGCAGCTCGGTAAAGATGCGACCCGGACGGTTCGTTTTGAACTGATCGAAGGGAAAAAATCGGTATTCAGGGAGTTCAAACTCTGAATCCCGATATATCACAAGAACGACAATCACACCTGAAGGAGTGGCTATGAAGATGTTATCGCTTTTTCCCGCCCTGTTGCTGGCGAGCGGTTCGCTGATGGCGGCCGAGCGTATCGAGCATACGGTAACGGTAACGGCGCAGATCCCGACCGAAAACTTTTATGTGCAACCCGTGGGGGACTGGATGAGTACCCCGCAGAAACTGACCTTCAACCCCTTTAGCCAGAAGCTGGATCCCCTGGCCAAGCAGCTGGAGATGAAGAGCACCATTGGTCCCATCAAGGGCTATCTGGTCTATCCCGCTACCATGGCCAGCGGCAAGGAGAGCATCGGCTTGACGGTCAAGGTGGCAGGCGTTGCGCTGACCACTACATCTGCTGACTTGTTGAATCAGGCAGATGCCAATACCGGCAAACAGGTCGGGCTGGAGATTATTCCCGCTGTGGCGCCAACCGGTGGCTACAAGCCCGGCAACTATCAGGGGATTGTCAGCATGATGTTTGAATCCGAGGCGCCGCCAGCCCCTCCAGCTACCTAAATCCATAACAGATCAAGACCCAAGGGGCCGTTCGGCCCCTTGTTATTCAGGTTGTTAATCATGACTCGCTCTCTTCTTCTCTTGCTAGGGCTGTTGCTCTCTGCCCCGCTGGTGGCGGCAGATCCGGCACTGCTGCTGCAACAGGCGCGGCAATTACCAGAGGGGTTTGAAGAACACTTTTTTGGTGTCCCCCTGATGGTGCGAGTCACTGTCGACGGTCGCCTGCTGGGTGATGGGGAAGTGCTGCTCGGGCGCGATAACTCGGTGCAACTGCTCTCGTTGCTGGATGTGCAGGAGAGCGAATTTGATGAGCGGGAACGTGAGCGCTGGTTGAGCAAGCTGGGAATCCAGCTGCCACTCGGCGAGTGTGACATGGCCTGTCCCGAAGGCATTGTGGGATTGCAATACAGCCTGGAGGAGTCCCAGCTCTCGGTGCTGACCGGGCTGGTGGAGCTGGAGGCGCGGGATCAGCGCTTTATGGCATTGCCCCAAGAGAGCAAGGGGTTGCTGATCCAGAACCAGCTGAACCTGGTGCAGGGCACTCAGCGCAACGGTCACTACAACCTGCAGCTGGAGGGCAGCTGGGGGCAGTGGACCCCCTTTATGGAGGGGGATGCCACTTGGCTGGAGGGGCAATCGAGTGAAGTCGGCCTGGCTCAGCTTTATGGCGAGCGGCTCCATGAGGCCAATTTTTATCGCCTTGGTTTCTTCTTTCCCTCGGCGCAGGGGTTGGTGCGTCAGCCGAACTACTACAGTGGCGCTACCCCCACAGTGCTCGGGATGATGTGGGGCAGTTCGGATCTGCTGCGCCGGGAGCGCGGGGTGCCCAGTCTGGCGCCGATCCAGGTGGCACCGGTCCGGCAGGGCATGGTGGAGATCTATCGTGATGGCAACCTGATCCAGTCCCAGCCGGTCGTATCCGGTTTGCAGGCACTTGATACCCGATCGCTGCCCGGCGGTATCTACGAGGTAGAGCTGCGGTTGCTGGAGGATGGTCAGGAGACCCGCCGTTGGCGCGAGATGATCTACAAACCCTCCAACTGGCAGACGCCGGAGGAGCCGTGGCGCTTCAACCTGTTTGCCGGACGCCAGACCCGCTGGCTGGTGCGGCAAGGAGACAGTGATCTGGAAGGGGCCAGTGGCGGCGTAGCGGTGAACCACCTGCTGCTTCCCTCGTTGGTAGTGGGCGCAGGTAGCCAGTATGTGGACAGACGGGCCCAGCACTCCCTCTCGCTCGATTGGGAGGCGACCAGTCAGCTCCACGGCTTTGCCTCCCTCAACCAGAGTGTTGGCATCGGGTGGGGTTACGATTTGCAGGGGCTCTACTGGCATGGCAACAGCAGTCTGGTGGCCAGCCATTCGCGCAATCTGCGCAAGCAGGGGGAAGCAAGTGCGGTGTCCAGCCTGTCACTGCAGCAGTCGCTGGAAAAGTGGGGCTCCCTCGGCGTCTATGTTTCTCACCAGTCTGGCCGTGGCAATGGTGCCGATCTGGGGTGGCACTATAGCGATCGGCTGTGGGGGCGTTGGGTGACCTGGGGCGTTACCCTGTTCGATCGTCCCGGCAGCGAGAGCACGGCGCAGCAGCGGGATCGCGGCAGCACCCTGAGTCTGACCGTCAACCTGGGGGGACAGGATCGCCAGTTGTCGTTGGGGCTGGGCAGCAATACTTCCCGCTCGGGCGGTGCCCAGCGCAGCGCCTATCTCAATTATCAGCAGGAGGTGGACTGGGGGCCGCTTCGTCAGGTCAGCGTCGGCAGCACCCACGACAGCTATGGTACCGGTCTATCCGGCTATGGCCGTTTCGCGTCACCCTGGTTGGGCGGCGACATGTTCGCCCAGCACTCTTCCTATAACGCAGAGATGACAGGCGGCATCAACCTGGAGAGCGTGGTGGCGTTGGGGCAGGAAGGGGAGATGGCATTGGGTTCTCGTGATATGGGTGGCATGGGCAATGAGGCGGCGATGATCCTCGATATCGAGGCCGATGACGAGGCGGCGCGGATCCGGGTCAGTGACGATCAGGGTAGCGTGCAGATCCTCGGGCCCGGACGTCATCTGGTCTCTGTGCCTGCCTTGCAAAGCGGCACCTTGCAACTGGAGATGGCCGACCACGAGGGGACGCCGCTCACCATCAAGCCGACCGTGCTCCCCTATCACCTTAACCGCGGTGGGGTGGGTTATGGCCACGTGAATGCCGTGAGTACAGTCACCATGATTGGCCGCCTGCTGGACGAGCAAAATCAGCCACTGCGCGGTGCCATGGTCAGTAACCCCATAGGGCGGGTATTTACCGAAAATGATGGCTTCTTTGCGCTGGAGGCGAGTCGACGGCAGCCGGAATTTAGCGTGGAACATAATGGTTCCCTTCATTGCAACAGTCTTGCTAGAGAACAAGGTCGCATAGATGAGTCGGATATTATTTTATTGGGAGAGTTAAGGTGTTCAGCCACTATTACTGTAAAACAATAACATCTATACTTTTTATTATTACAGCCATAATGAGCTATTCAGTATATGCGGAAGTATTCAATGTCACAGCCGAATACATTCCAAATAGCTATGAGCACCAAGGTGGTAGATTTATAAATAAAACTCCATGCAAGATAAATTATCCATTTGTAGTTGATTATTGCGACCCTAAAAAACCGTTGGAAAGCTCCACTATCATTCAGTTTCCAGTGGATGTTTTTCGTTCTGTACACTCTAAAAATGGCAAGTCAAACTATCTTAGTTATTATCGAACTTCTGGCCCCCAAAAAATAGTTGTTACGAATGATAAAGATGGTGCTACTTATGAGTTGAAAATGATTCCTACCCATATTGGGGTTGAAACAGAAAAAATGCAGCTTTATGGATCTCATCCTAGACCAATGAGCAGAATAAGTGGCGACTGCATTTTTCTGACAGAAAGAGCATGGGGAACACCGGCAGTTTCTGAGTTGCTTTTACATTCTATTATATCCAGTGCACAAGGTCGTGCAGCTGAGTGCTATTTTAATAGCCAGGAAGACGATAATGGTTATTATTGGATTGACAGGATAATATATGGTTTTCGTCTTGAATCACCAGAACCTATTAAAATGTCAAATGGAAACTATACAGGCAGTTTAAAATTCTCTATTGGTAGGAATCAGGACATTGATCTTGGTGATGGAGTTTATAAGGGCGCACTGGTACATGAAATTAATATTAAGTTGACCGTCCGTCACCAACTTAGAGTAGATTTTCCAAAACGAGAAGGAGAGGGGTTAAGTAATGTTGTTTTGTCACCTCCAGGAGGATGGATTAATTGGCTTTATAATGGGAGGAGGACGCCAAGAATATTACAGCAGGACATTCCTTTTCGGATATGGTTTAGTTCACCATTTACTGTGGCACTGCGTTGCCAATATCAATGGAGTACTAGTGGCGAGTGCGCATTAAGAGATAGCAAAGGGCGAACAGTTCCATTGAAAACATATTATATTAATAGTTACAACGAAATGACTCTGTTGACGATAAACAAATACAGATTTTCACTTCCTGTACAGGGAAAACCGGTTATCAATGCAGACAGTGCAATTCGATTCCAGATCATTGGGGGGACGGTAATCGAGATGATGAAATATCCGGGATCCACTTTTAAAGGCGATGTCACCCTGATATTTGATGCTGCCATCGATTAGCAGAGGCCGCTGCTTTTGGCATAGTCAAAGAGGGCGCTATCGCTTTGCAGGCCGAGCCGCATCATGGCGCTCTTTTTCTGGGTGCTGATGGTCTTGACGCTGCGGTGAAGATAGTCGGCAACCTGGGTGACCGACATGCCGCTGGCCAACAGACGCACAACTTCACTCTCTTTGGCGGTCAGCGGATTGATGTTGTTGTGATGAGTTATGCCTGCATTGGCCAGCAGCATTTTTACCGCCGGGCCAATATAACGATGGCCCAGTAATATCTGGCGAATGGCATCGGCCAGTTCGTTGATAACCGATTTTTTAAGTATCAGACCATTGACCCCTGCCTGAATAAGGGATTGCAAGATGCCACTGTTCTGGATTTGGGTCAGCACAATAATGGGTAGGGTGGGATAATCACGGCGCAACTGCTGGATCATGACCATGCCATCGCTGCGGATATCTCCTGGCATGCTGAAGTCAGTGATCAGCAGATCACAATGATGCTGCTGCAATAATACAAGCAAGTCAGATACTTGGTGTGCTTCTGCAATTACTTCACAGTGAGGCTGTATCTGTTCAATCAGGCTGCGGATCCCGGTCAGAATCAAGGGGTGGTCATCAGCAAGAATAATCTTGAAGGACATGGATGAGCCTCTTATAAAACGGTGAATAATATTCAGACTATCAAAGCTAGCATTTCTATACTACCGTGCGCACCCTATTTTTTCAGGTGCCTCTATCTTTTGGTAAATATACGTGAATCGTTATGCCTATATATTATTCGCTTATGTCATTAATCAAACGATTCATAATTATTGTCTCTGTTTTTTTCTTGACGCCTGCCGTATTTGCGGCAAAGGGGCCTTCTGTACCCACGATTGAAGTAGGCATATTGGCCGGAGGGTGGGGCCCGTTTCAGCAGTGGGACGGCAAGGTTGCAGCCGGCTTTAGCGTTGAATTGATGGAACAATTAGCCAACAAGCTGGACTACCGGATTGCCTGGCAGGTCTACCCAGACTGGGAAGCTATGTACGCCGACGCCTGCCGTGGCGAGCTGGATATCCTGCTCGATGCCTTTAACTCCGAGGTGCGCCAGTGCGTCACTTATAGCTTGCCTTACTACACCTCGCCGACCGTGGTGGTGGTGCGCCAGGACAGTGCTCTGTTTCGGGATGTGAGCCAGTTGCAGTCAGCGAGCATTGCCATCGAAAAAGGCTTTCTGACCGAGAAGCTGGTCAAGCTGCATTATCCGAATGTTACCCCCCGGCTCTTTGTCGATACGCGCAGCGCATTGCGGGCGGTTGAACAAGGGCAGGCAGATGCCTATATCGGCAACCTTCATGTGTCCAATCTGTTTATCGAGCGTCACCCGGCGTTGGCGGTGGTCGCCCAGTCTCCCTTGTTGATGGAAACTCTGCATCTTGGCGTCGCCAGTCAGAAGCACTCCCTTGCTATCCGGCTTGATACTGCCATTCAGGCGCTGACGGTCGAGGCGCGCAGTGAACTGGAGAAACGCTGGTTGGGGGAGAGCCTGACCCCCAATTTCATGGGCCACAGCAATTTTTTGCTGCGTCCCGATGAGCGAGACTGGCTCTCGATGCTGCCACCGCTAAAGCTGGGATTGATCCCTGGCTGGGTGCCCTTCTCTTATCACGATGAGGGTGGCAACCCGGTCGGCTTGATGGTGGATTATCTGGACTTGCTGCAAGAGAAGCTGGGGCTGGCATACAGCCGTGTGCCGGTGCAGGGCTGGCCCGATCTGCAGCAGTTGCTGCTGCATCACGATGTGGAGCTGGCGGTATTGCCCACCCGCATCATCGAGCGACTGGTAGGGTGGCATGCCAGCGAGCCCTTCGCATCATTCCCGATGGTGCTGGTGACGGCGCGCGGCAGCCTGCCGATCGGGGATCTCTCCGATCTGGCCGGCAAAAAGCTGCTGCTGACCGACAGCATGCTGATCCCCCAGCTCAGGGCACTGGTACCCGATCTTGGACTGACCACGACCCGCCATGCCAGCGAGGGGCTCGCCCGTGTCGCCGCAGGGGATGGGGATGCCTATATCGGCAATCTGGTGGTGGTCTCCCGTCTTATCACCGAGCAGTTTGATGACCGACTCCATATTGCCGCGCCCACTCCCTTCAAGGATGAGCTGGCCGTTGCGGTACGTGAGCCTTATGCCCCCTTGCTGCCCTTGGTCAATAGGGTGTTTGCCAGCATGAGCGACAAGGAGCAGCGCCAGATCCGCAATAGCTGGCTGGCGCTGAACTATAGCGAGGGGATCCCCCGAGCAAAACTGTTGCGCACTTTGCTGCCCGCCGGGGTGGCGATTACGCTCTTTATTCTGGTGCTGTCGGTGGCTTACTGGCGGCTGCGTCAGGAGATAGTCCGTCGTCATCAGGTTGAGGCCGCACTGGCCAGTGCCAAGGCCAAGGCTGAGTCAGCCGCCACCCAGAAAGGGGAGTTTCTGGCCACCATGAGCCACGAAATTCGCACTCCGATGAATGGTATCGTCGGCATGGCGGAACAGCTCACCTTTACCGAGCTGACCCAGGATCAGCGCCAGATGGTGGAGGTCATCAACCGCGGTGCCCAGGGGCTGCATGCGCTGATCGACAACGTGCTCGACTTCGCCAAGCTGGAGGCGGGCAAGATGCAGCTCGAACAAGCCCCGTTCCTTATCCGTGAGCTGCTCGACAGCGTGCTGACCATGACGGTGAGCGAGGTACACCGCAAGGTGTTGCGCGTCTACCTGTGGGCGGATGCCGGTGTGGCAGCCCGGGTAAGCGGTGATGCGCTGCGTCTGCGCCAGATCCTGTTCAACTTTGTCAGCAATTCCATCAAGTTCACCGAGCGGGGCTTTATCGAGATCTCGGTGCAACTGCTGGCACAGGGGGAGGGGCAACAGCAACTGCGCTTCGGCGTGCGCGACAGCGGCATCGGTATGAGTGCCGAGGCGCGTGACCGGATCTTCAACGCCTTTGAACAGGCGGAGAGTTCCACCACCCGCAGCCATGGTGGCAGCGGGCTGGGGCTGAGTATCTGTCAGACCCTGGCTCGCCTGATGGGTGGTGTGATCACGCTGGAGAGTGCCCCCGGGCTTGGCACCTTCATCACCCTGACGGTCACGTTGCCGGTACTGGCGCAGCGAGAGCCGGATCCCCGTCTGAACAGGATGCTGGCTTCTGTCGAGCTACATGACGAGAAGTTGTGTCACACCCTGCTGTTGCACCTCGATGCACTGGGGATTGAGCGCACCACGCAGCACAGCGACGCCGAGTTGCGTTTCAGTGACAATCTGCAGGCGCCTGAAGGGGTTATCTGTGTGTTGCCACTGACATCACCCCTCGGCTATCGCTACGAGGCGGGGCGCTATCTGCTCAACAGCAACCCCATGACCTGGCATGCGGTGCGGGAAGTCTGCTATCGCCAGCTTGGCTTGAGCGATGGGACAGCCACATCAGCGATGCGAAAGAGCACACAGAGCGCGCTCATGCAGCCTTGTCGAGTGCTGCTGGTGGAGGATAATCCCCTCAACCAGACACTGGTGATGCGCCAGCTCAGGCAGCTTGGTCTGAGCTGCGATCTGGCGGAGCACGGCCAGCAGGCCCTCGAAATGGTCGCACAGCACTCCTATGATCTGGTGCTCTGTGATTGCCAGATGCCGGTGATGGATGGCTATGAATTCACGCGCAGTATACGTGCAGCCGAGCAGGGCGAGCGGTCACTGATCATCGCCATGACGGCCAATGTGTTGCCGGAACAGGCTGAACGCTGTTTCGCCGCGGGCATGGACGATCTTCTGGGCAAGCCGGTGCTGCTGGACGGGCTGCGTCAGATGTTGCAGAAGTGGCGCATCTTGCCATCGCCCCCCTTGATTGATGTCGCTGCCATGGCGGCATTTTTTGGCCAAGGTGACAAATTGCGGCAGATGTTTCCGCTCTTTCGTCAGGAGCTTGAACAGGCGATGGCGCAGCAGCCACAGGATGACAAGGCATTGGCCAATTGGGTACATCGTCAGGCTGGCACCATCAGTATGATGATGGCGCCGCAGCTCGCCGAAGAGGCATGGCGACTGGAAGAGAAGATCCGTCAGCTCGGGGCGCCGGTTTGTATGAGCGAACTGGCCCTATTTCGCACCCGGTTGCAGCACATCATCGAGGAGTTGCGGCAGTTGAGCGAGAGCGACTCAGCTATCGAGGGAGAGCTGAAATAGTGGAAACTGTTCACTCATAAAGTCGCGGGGGCTGTGACCATTGCCTGCACCGGCCAGCCACTCCCAATCCAGTTTTGGTGAGCCGGCTTTGAAGCGTTGATAGGCAACGCCCTGATGGATTGTTAGAAAGAGGGTCGTGGGAAGTCCCAGCTTGTTGCTGTAGCGCACCATCAGATCGCCCTGATAGTCGTTGCTAATTCTGACTTTGAGCGCCTGCAGTGTCAGACCGGTAGCGTGACCCTGTTCGTCCCAGACTTCAAACATGATGTGAATACTCTGATGTCGATGATGTCACGATGAGCAAGATCGGATGCAATTGCAACTGTCAGATCTGACAAGGGCAGAAATGAGTGGGTAGGTATACAAAACGAAAACCCGGCGCGAGGCCGGGTCTTCTGAATGATGGTGGAGGGAGAAGGATTCGAACCTTCGAAGGCAGAGCCGTCAGATTTACAGTCTGATCCCTTTGG
>NZ_JAPDBM010000057.1:0-30276 GCF_027705265.1 Aeromonas sp. QDB11
AGCGACTAATCAGATCGCACAAACTGGACTGAGTTCCCTTCCTCCGGTGATCTACTATTCGGAACAGCTATTTAGGGCGATTCATTCAAAGGATTATTTACACTTCTCACACCACCAGCCATTCGGGCCGTTGCCTCTATCTCCCCCGCAGTGAGGACAGGAACCCAGCTTGATAGGGGAGAACCAGTGGCGTTGAGTGTCGCTCATGGGTTGCAGACTGGCAGCGAGGTTGGCCTGCTGCTGGGGAGTGCTGCTTGCATTTGCGCCACCTCGCATGCTGGCGTAGGAATACCGTGTAGACGCTTCTGCCTTTTCTGCTTTTGATGCTCGTTTCGCACGAGATCTGATGCAAACCTCGCGATAGCAGTAGCCGTCGGCATCAAGGCGCTGGTGCTGTAGTTGGCAATTACGGCACGCAGTCGGTGCAGATCGCGGGTACTGCCCCCCATTGCTGGCCTTGTCGCTGTCTTGTGCTGCCCGTGCGGCAGAGTCCCGCGCTCTCTGGGCGGTACGTTCCTGTTCCGCCTGCCTCATCTGAGCCGTGATCGCCGCCTGGTGCTCGCGTTGCATCCTTTGCTTCTCCTCATACTGCCGCCGCGCTTCTTCCAGTTGCTCTTGTTTTAGTTGCTGCTGCCGGGCTTTCTCCTCTGCCTCTTGCCGTCGCTGTTCGGCCAGCTGCTCCAGATCGATCAGCACCTTCTCCTCGCCTGGGTGATAGAGCCAATGCAGACAGTTGGGCGTTTCGCTCAGAATCGTTAGCATCAAAGTCGTAGTGTCCATTACTGCCGGGCGGGACTTATCGAACATCCGGTCGCCGAACTGGCTATAACGCACAGCCAGAACTCCTGTTTTGGGGTGTTTGGCGATGAACCCCCCAAGCCACAGCGGGTACAACCCTACCGGTTCGTGAGCGGCTGGAAAGTGTAAGGCAAGGTGGAAGTCTGGCCGCGACATCAACTGAAAGAGCCCTGCCGGGACACCATGGGTCTCTGCTTGCGGAGCAAATTGAACGGCTATATCGGCATGGGCCTTGGCGACCAGCTCCTTGGAGCCATCAACCTGGGTGTAATGGGCGGGTGTGTTGAGCTTAACTACACTTTCCAGCTTGGAGAGCAGCATCAACCGCACGCTGGTTTCAAAGGCGTAAAGGCATTCCTCCTTGCTGTCGCTGAAATGCGCGAAGCAGTGGCGCTTGTGCTCCCCCTTTCTGGCCACCAGTCGTCCTTCGCAGCTCGGGCAGTGACACCCTGCGGCAAGTCCGCGCTCGACATCATCGACCGATACAATCGCACCGGTCTCGGTCTTGATGGCGAATGGGATTAGATTTCGCATGTCCATTATTCTGGAACCTGAATAACCTCTGCCTGCATTCCCGGTGTACGGCTGAACAGGGCTGCTTGATCCGAGACTGTCCGATCTTGTCAGAACACCTCAAATTATCCGTTGTAATTGCTAGTAGTCAGGTACTGCTCGGCATGTCCACCCAACAGCAGACGTCTGGTGGTAAAAAATTCGGGCCAAGTGAGGCTAAACCACTGCTCGGCTAATCTCGCGTGTGGGCGCTGAATGTTTTTGTCTTGGGCGATTCGGAGCGCACGATTATAAGCCCTTAGCACTAGTTGACGCTGGTCAGTTAATCTTGGGCAGTTAAGATTTAGCACCCTTATGGTGTTATCCACCAGTTCTTGGACTGTGGCAAAGTGGTTATCGGCAATATTTACTTGAGTGCAAGCTGTTGCATCAGGTTTGAGTTCCCCTGTGCGCTTATCCAGCGTAAATAGGCAAGGTGTGTGTGGCATTGTCAGCGGATTAAGCAGATGCCCTTCCGGTACAGTATCCAGCTCATCTTTTAAGTGGTTCTTGTGTGAATCGCAGCTTAAGTTCTCCGGCAGTGGGTGAGCAGATTGATCGGCATCATTGCCACCGATACAAACAGCAAAGATATTTTGCCAATCCAAGCCCCAGTTATGGATCGCAACATTGGCTCGATCCGATTTGTCGTGAAAGTGTTCAACCCGCTGCTTGTGCGCAGGAAGACCCACTACCTTGCTCTCGCAATAGCCACACAAACCACCTTGATCACTGAGCATCAACTGGCGCAGGGATTTGTAATCTTGGCTGCCCTTATGGTTACGAAAATCATGTTCCCAAGTCGCGACAGGGTTCGAGGCAGCAAATGCCGTCAGAACATTGGGAGGGAGCGATTTACTGATCCTCTTCAAGACTCTGCTCCCACAGCTTGTTTTCGATATAGAGATCCGCCTCGGTCAGTGCAGGTTCTTCATTACCAAAGTGGGCATCGAGAGCTTGCCGCATGGAAAGGGCCTCAGGGGCATCCCAATTATCTGCATAAACCAGATCCAAATACTCGGCAAGTAGGGTTGCCATTGGGTCAGATTGTGGGCGTGGATCGACCCCAAAAACCCGCTTCAAAATTCGCGATGATTCAGCTCCTTGAGTCCCCTGAGGTGCGTTATAAACCTGGTCCTCATATATGACTCGAATACTGTCCGTCGGTGCAGTACTGACCACCTGTGGGCTATGAGTGGTAACAATAAATTGGATCTTGGGGAATGCATCCCGTAACGAGGCCAGCACCTTCTGCTGCCAGGCGGGGTGAAGAAACATATCCACTTCATCGATTAGCACCAATCCCGGCGTTTCCTTTGATGCACATGCCCCAGATTGCGGGTTGAGTTTGCTGCAGCGCCAAGCGAGATCGGCCACTAGCGAGACCATCGCCCGAACCCCATCACTCAATAGGCTCACGGGCAAGACCCCTTGCTCTGGATGAGTCATAGCCAGTTCTTCGTGGGAGAGACTGTAATGGAAGTACCGCCAGCCGGAAGATGGCTGCAATACCGTTTCAACAGCTACCTGAATGCTTTGGAGCTGCTCTTTGAGGGAGTAGCCCTGATAAACATCTGCCATCTGCTGCTGTTGTAACTCGGCATAGGTTGCCTTGGTGAACCACTGCTGCAATTGTTTGTAATTAGATGCCGTGGTCAGGCAATCCTCATAACCCATAGTCCGACTCACGCTCAGGACGGATTTACGCTCCATGTTTTTGTGCTCTTGCCACAAGCGCCCCGTGCCATAGTAGGCCACCACCGGCAGGATGACCTCGTCCAAGTCACGCACTTGCTGCATGAGCTGATCACCATAAGTAGACAACTCACTAGCGTCTTTGATGGTCGTTTTGTTGTTGATCCCGGTTAATGTCCGTTTGATACCGCACACTGGCTCATTGAAGCTCGCGGTGATTTCTACCGGGAACATTTGCTCACTGCTGAGTACCTGCTCCTGCCTACGATAACGCGCATCCGATTTGGCAATCCCACGCCCTTTACCAAAGTCAAACGCTGCCACAAAGGGGCTGACTGCGACAGCTATCGCATCGAGAATGGTCGATTTCCCAGAGCCATTAGGCGCCACTAAAACGGTCATATTGGGATGAAAATCGATGTTGAGGGTGGAAAAACGCCGAAAATTGGTTAGCGACATACCATGCAAATTAATGTTTGGCTGCGCTGGTTTTACGCTGTTATTCACTCTGCTTGCTCCAATTTTTGCTTCTCTTTTGACACCACTCATTTCCTCACTACTTGCTCTGTCGTTTGCCCAAAACAAAACAGACCTATCAGTGCTGCTCTAGGATCGAACGTGTACGCATCAAGCCTTCTCATTACAACGATGCCTCGGCAGAAACAGCTCGAACAAGCAAATCAGTCATGTCATAGCTGATATTGGCACTACCAATAAGCAACTGAAATTGCTCAATATTTTCATTGTGGCCGCAAAAGCTTGCCGTCCCATTCGATGAGAGTGTACTTGATGCCTTGTGTGGCTTGGCGGAACACCTCCTCTGCCTCATCGAAAGAGGCTGCGACGATGCTCTGTAGGTTTGTTTCGCTAGCCAACTGCTTGAGGAGCGCATGCTGGCTATCGACCGCCATTGAATGCTGCCCCGGCTCGTCAAACATCAACAGTCCGGGGTGATGACCCGGAGACGTTAGCGTAGCCGATGTCTGATGCAGGGCGAGCAGATAACTCCAAATGAGTCTAACAAAATCGCTAGCGCTCGAGTCCGATTTAATGTCGGTACGAATCTCTCGCAGTTCCATCTGCGCGAGACATGGAACCAGCGTGTCCTTACCAATTTCAACCTCGCGAATCGGAGCACTTTCGTAGCCAAATGATCCTGCATTAGCCCTGAAGTTCAACTGGAAGTGATTAATGCGCTCGATGTCTGCCGCACTGTAGACCTCCTTCGGCATACCTCGTCTTGCGGCCTGGTTGGCGCTCATGCGCACCGCAATAAGTCCAAGCCGTGCAAATAGCTCCGTAGCCTTTGCCTGGAGCCTCTCAAGTGCCTCCACCTCGATTTCAATCTGAACCTGCCGGCGCACAATGGCCTTCGACTCAAATGCTCCGGACGTCACGTCACTGCGCATCGCTCTCAGTAGGTCGCGCTTACTGGCAATACGATATGCTAGCTCGTTGACTCGAACTTCAGTCGCCTGCAGGCCAGCCTTCAAGCCAGCAATCTGACGTATGAGCATGCGGCGCTGACTCTCTAGATAGGCAATATTCGTTGCCAAATTCATTTGGGGGCCGGTCACTGCCCCAGCCAAGAGCGTGTCATCCACCGGCTGATTGCACGTAGGGCACTTGCTAGCTGCAGTGGCCACATCGTGCTTTGCACCGAGGTCACGGAGTTTCGCTGCCGTCTTGTTCCGCTCTAGGTCTTCGTTGGCCTCTGCGAGTAGTTTTTCGTAGTCTTTCTGGGACACCCGCCGCTCAGCGTTGAGGGCCATTGCACGTTCATGCAACACACTAAGTCCCTGCAGTTCGTCCATCGCTACCGTGACGCTATGAATTGCCTCAGTCCCCGATACCTTGTGATACTGCTCGGCTTGCCTTTGCAAGTCCGCATACTCAGCACGCAACTGGCTGATGTGCTCGGTCAAGGACACAGACGAGCTTCCGGCCAGCTTTCTGATGCTTGCCTCGCTCTCTTTGAAGAGCGCAGACGGGGTGGATGATGCCCCGTCGATTACAGCGCCAAGAGGATTAGCCTCTCGTCGTAGCTCTTCGAGCACCTTGCGCCAGTCAGCGTCAATCTCAACCGATTCGGCATTGAGCCTATTGCGGGCGGCGTTCGTCTCAAATACACCAAGACCCAGTAGGAACTCGACCACCTTGGTCCGCGCGTCCCTAATGCCGTAGAAGGGAATGTTGGCGATATAGTCCGTCCATCCGCGCTTTTGCTCAACTGCCAAAGCCGCAAAGACCGCCTGCAGGTAGAGCTTAGTCTCTCCACTGTTCGTGGTCGGCACTCTTGGTAAGTTCAGCCCCAGGAAGGATTCAAGGAACCGATGAAACCCCTCAGGGCGTTTAGCCCCGCCGCCATCGTGTACATAGGTGGGACGGGCTTTTCCGAGAATCTGGTGTTCAGTCACATGAGCTCCCGTGAACACCTCTATGAGCTTCGGGTCCCTTACCGCATCCCGGATAGCACGACGAAGGGTTACCACTTCTCCCGAGCGACTCTCGATTTCAAGCAACACCTCCGAAGCCGTGACCAAAATTCGGCGTCCATCGTGCTCGATGTGCTCTTTGAGAGCGTACGGCAGGGCCTTCTCGTTCTTACCCCCAACGAGTTCTTCCATACCGAGGCCGTAGAGCAAACTGTTAAATAGCGTGCTCTTTCCGCTCGAATTCTTGGCCCGAACGATAGTCAGGGTTCGCGCAAAGTTGAAACGAAACCCATATTCCCCTTCATTGGTTGTTGCTCTAAGCCTTACACCGCGAATGATCACTTTACCTCCCAGCCGCTGGCGGTTGCTTCAACCATTCCCTCTGTCAGCCCTTTTCCGATGGCAGACAAAAACGAACGCTCGCGCCCGAACAAATCGGTGTCTTTTAGAATTTCTGTGGCGAAGAACTGGCCAGCCGTCGAAATCTCGTAGCCGGTGGAGTTTTCAACAATCAAGCCTTCCGCAATAGCAAGTCGTACCGCAATAGCCAGTGCCGGGTCGAACCCCCAAGCGGGAACCTGCAGAACCTTTTCGCCAACAGCAAGGAGTAACTGTTTCTGCCGCGGGTCCGACTTCATCGCCCAGTTGAACAGTTGCAGACGTGGCAAGCTTGACTTCCCTCCGCGCGACGCCAAGTACAGGATGAGCAGAACCAGCCCAATCTTGTACATAGGTCTGTGCTCAGCTAGGACTGGTGATGGCCGCCGCTCAAAGCGAAGCTGGTTCCCACCCTCTATCTTAGCCATAGTCCAACTCGCAAACTGCCAGCCATCGAGCAGTCATGTAACGAGCCACCTTCATGGCATTGGTCTTGTCAAACTCAGGTGCGAGGTCTTCGGACACTAACTTTGCCAACCCATCTCGAACTTGAACTGTCAGCTCTTCCGCTGTGCCAGACCAGGTAGCAGAAGTCTCTATGACATACTGCTCGTACTCATTGATGAGGCGAATGAGTTTTACATATGTAATCGGCGATGCTGATGCGATACGCCGAAAGAATCCATCGGCCTCAAGGAATTGCTCAATGGTGCGCTGGCTAAGCTGCTGAACCCGCGCTTGAAAGTCCGGCTTCTGCGCTTTTTCTTCGAGTCGATGTTCCGACTTACGATAGACGTTCTGCTCGTACTGCTCTTGCTCACCAGTAAGAGCTGTGAGGGCTGGAGCGGCCTCATCGAAGACCAACGCTTCCCCTGCGGCTGCGCGGACTTCATTGATTTCGACCAAGTAGTGATCGCCATCATGGAGCAACACCATGAAGTCGTCCGACAGGATTGGTAAGTTCCACCCCCGTACCTCGGCCTCTTTGGACTTCGCATGTTTTAGAAGCGCGTTCCTGTCAACTTCAGGAGTGACGAACACCCAGCGACAAATCTTCGTACTCCCCAGTCGCGCCTGAAGATCGGTCACGTTATCCTTTAGCTTTCGGAGATCTACGGTGATTTTGTCGCGCTGATTCTCGTACAGCTCAGTGCGCTCGTAATGTTTCTCCGGGCAATAGCACTGGAATGCCCAGCCTGTGACTGAGGTATAGCCCTCGATGCCAAAATCTCCGGGGGAAGCCGGCATCTGCTGATAACACTCAGCCTGGTACTTTCTCTTGAAGACCTGCTGACACAGGCCCTCCCAGGTAGATCCATTGAATGGCCCAAACTTGGTGGTGAACATCAGTGGCCTAGTCCTAGACTGATGCGCTGCCGCTGCGCAAAAAACAAGCAATCCGGCGTCGAGCAAAGCCTCGGCATGAAACCAAATCAACAGATGTGTTCTTCATAAACGACCTTATCAGTTCAGTGGCTAAGCCTTTACCAAAAGCACCCTTGGGCCCAATATAGGATTGGGACTTAAACTTTTACGTGTTCCATTGTTCAATAAGCGTTGTACATTGTAAAGGAATTACACAGGCTAATCAGATAGTTATATTCACTATGTCACTACCGTCCTATGGCCAGCGATGCTTGGATGGTGCAGTTCCGGTTCTCCCGGCTCAACATGGCATGGGTCAGGGCAAATGGAGGGGAATAGGCTACCATGGCGTTACTCCTGAAGGGATTACAACAAGCTCCGGCTAGCTTACCAGATATGATGCCTGCATGGAGACTCGGTACCATAACCTATGGTCCTCAACGACTTAATTATTACTCCCATCAAAACACCTATATCCCTCTCCACGACGTTTCGTATCCTGCTTTGCCAGATAGGCGGCTCTCATTAGCATCATGTAGAATTGCTCTTCATCACCCCTCCCAAAATGATACTCCGGATTTTTTGGGAAATGCACCAAGCCCTTTTCTATACAAAACGATGGCGTCACATCTTCATCAAGCAGCACTCTGAACCACGCCATACGTACTTTATTGGCAAGGTTCATTTCAGAAGAGTCAAACCTACCTAATTTAAAATACGTATCTCTATTCAAAAATATCATCATGTGAAAGTGAGGATGTGCAGCATCAGCAGTTTGCTCCCTTGCCCAGATGTAACGGATTGTTGTGGGGTGCACCCTTTTGCCATTCAACCTTCGATTAACGATATCTTTTCCGATGAGCTTGTTAAGCTCCTCAACAAATACCTTAATTGCAACACCACCATAATCTGGTCGTTCAGCAAAGAGCATCGCCCAGAAAGCCATTTTGGGAAAGTGGAGATCAACTCGAAAAGCCAATACTCTCGAGTGGCATTCCATCGCATTATTAGATACGGAGAGTATTTTCTCCATGTTGTCTCGGTTGAACTTGTAGTCGGCCTTTTTATAAAATCCCTTAGCACGCAGCATGTACTCATCCAGCGTCAATGGCATAGTCATCTCCTCAGATGGTGTAGTTGATTTTGAATCAACTCAATGTTCATGGAAACATAACGTCCGTGATAGCGACCTGATACGCATCGCAAAGCACTGACATCAGAATTGATATTCTTTCTTGATGCATTAGACAGGGTGCATCCACCATGGAATGTGGCTGATGCTGCCCCCTACAAGCATTCACTTGTATATCCTCAGACTGACTTATCCTGAGCCTATTCAGTTGCATGGCATAACCCCACCTATGCTTGTGGCATAGGTAAGTGCCATGTGTTTAGACATATATTACTATTGCCGACATCAAACAATAGTTCACATTAAAATCGCATTCTCTGTACCCCAGGCAGATAAAGGATTGCAGACGCAATGGAATAAAAATTAAAATCCATTAACTGCCAGAAATTAGCCTTATCTAATGTCCCCATTTTCACTCCACCCTAAGTTCGCTTTTTAACCAAAGCTGCCGTACTTAGGCCAGTCTGACTGGAGCAAGATTACTCTGGTGTGAGCCATCCTTCCAACCTCTCACCCTCTGACGCTACGCACGACCTCCCTTAAAAGGAGGGATTTGTACTAATGCTATTGATCAGAAATTAAAATTCTCAATTGGTTGAATAAAGTGTTTTTTACTAACCATCCATCCTCGAATTCTACCTTGAGAAAGCAGCAAATTAAGAATTTCATTTAGTTTCTCCGCCTCTCTAAGACGATTCGGCCCATAGTGAAAAAGCGTTTGCTTTCTAATATAAGGAACGTTCTTCGATTTACAATATTCAATAATCCAAGAGTGAAGCTCATTAGCATCAATTTCAGATTGTGAAATGCCTTGGTTTTTTCCAAACATTCTTATATATTCATCCCCATACCAACACGTAATTGAGATTGCATTTTCTAATATGCTTAGAGGAATATCTCCTCCACCACCATTAAAATGGTGAAGCAATGCAGCTAACCTAGCCAGATTATCAGATAGCTTAGAAATGTAGTCTTTAACATCATGTAGGTGACCCAAAACTCCTATTTGATTTTCAGCCTGATTGTAGAAGGTTATCCAACGCTCTTGTGCCTCAGGTGAAAAACGCAAACAAATTCTATCATTTTCCCCACGTACATTAATACTTTCTCGAGCAAGCTCCATTAATCTACGATGAAAAATTGGTAAGTGTTCACTTGATACAATGGGATTGTGAATCTGCCTAGTCCCCTGTGTCGATTTTGGGCTGCAAATAAAAAACCTTGCAAAAACACCAAGATCTTTTGCTAATTCTCCTTTACGTTCAAGAAAGCTCTTAAATGTTTTAGGTTGCACCATTAGAGAAATTGTTAATCTTGCATTTTTAATTAAAGCCTCCGGTTCATTTTTCCTATCAACAGAAATATCCGCACCATCCCATAATTTATTAATAAATGGCAACTCTTTAAAAGCATGTCCGTTAAATATACTGCCGGCTTCATCAGACATTAATCCAATTGCTCGCCATTCTCCACAAAGGTAATCTTTTAATGCGGCAGGAGTTGCATCATTAAATATGAGCCGATATCTCGTTGGTTTCACAGGCATGGTTAACATTAGTGCTTTTAGCTCATTTTCTGAATTCACTGATTTGCCATCTCGGCGAATGCTAGCCAGTATTCTCTTTTTCTCAGAATTATATATTTCCATTTCAACATTATATGTCACAAAATCTTTCTGATATATTTCAAAAAACTCATTTTCAAGTTGATAAAAAGGCTTCATCACAGCATTATCAAGCGTACTTTTTCTCTCGCCAGAGGCGGCTTCAATGAGTAATGAGATGGAAACCGGCCCCCTTATTCCATTTAATCTGCATACATCAACCTTGTTTTGTGATGCAAGTGATATCGCACCTATAATTGATGATCCAATCAATGCAACTGGAGCTTTATAGATATTGCTTAACTCGTATAAAGCATTCCTTGCTTTCTCAGGAAATGCATTTACAGGAAATTCATTTTCAATATGTATTGTCATTGCAAACCTCAGTTTAAATGTTTATTTAAAAAATTAAACAGTCGATAAAAAATTACGAATATCTTCATATCGCCAAAAATTTCTTCTATTAATTTTAAGCGGCATGGGGAGGCCATCAGGAAGGTTTTCTTGAGATAACCATTTCCTGATAGTTTGAGGTTTGCGACATAATAGTTTGGCCAATTGCTCTGTGGAAAGCAATCTAACATCGCCAAGTACATCAGAATCTATGATATCGCTCATTTTGCCACCTCAAAATATGAGGTGCATGCAAATATAGCGACAAGATGAATTAATAATGAAGGAACTATAGGGTGGAGTAAGTTAAACCAAATACTATCAGGATCAGAGGGCCCTCCATCACTTGAGTCTGACGAAGCGTTATTGGTGGTGGATTTATCCACTCGACAATGGTGGACTCGTGCCGAACGATTTTTGACCAGAAATACGTGCGAAATTACACGCTTGACTAAGCCACGCAGTGTTGAATTTGATAGCAGCGGTCGAATTACTTGAGGATATTTGCGGTTTCTTTCAGCAGGTGCCATCCTGGCTGGCTTTACACCCCATCGCCTCCTAAGAGTTTCGTATGAATGCTCAACACAATTCATTTTTCTTTTACTCCCATTCAAGGTTTGCCAAGGTCTGGATGACATAGTCGCGCATGCAATCTTGCTTGTCAATATCACCAGCCTCACCATAAATCATTGATAAATAACAAAATCAACACTTATCAACGTCACATTTTTTAGATAATTTTAGCTTGAGACAAAATCCAATCTTCAATTTTCACGTGCCACTGCCGCAACAAGTCTAGGGGACGACGGCGGTAATGCTTCTCTACAAGAGCACTCGGTTTGTGACCCATGATCTGAGCCACCACTCCAGTTGGAGCCTCAATCCATTCAGCCAAAGTTCCAAAACTACGTCGTAGCCCATGAACGCTGAGATGCGGTAATTTTGCGTCATTTAACGCACGATTATGTGCTGAGCGAGGCTCGACAAGTCTGCCACTTGCACTGTTGCTAACAAATACCCAGTTATCTTCAGCTGTACTAATTTTTAAGGTTGTTGCGAGCCCTCTAAGAATCTCTGAAACATAAGGGGTAAGTGGAATAATACGTTCACCTTCAATTTTGTCCTTAATCTTCATGCTTGACCAGTTGAAGTCAATATCAGTCCAACGCAATGATGCAATTTCCTCCCGTCGAGCTCCTGTAAGTAAAAGCACTTGAAGATATGTTGACACTACTGGACTCCTAAGTCTCCGCACCGCCATAAACCAGTCTTTCAGTTGTTCCTTTTGGAGGCAATCGCCGTCCTTACTCGATGAAACTGGCACTAGTTTTCTCACGTTGTAATCCTGTGAAAAATCTTTTTGAATGACTCCATGATATTTCGCTTGATAACTTGCCCATTTAAAAAATGCACGAAGAAGGCGATAAGCGTGCGCTGTTACTGTAGGCCTACATTGCCTTTCTACATTTAACCATGCAGCAATAACTTCGGGCGTAAGCTCTGATAGCGGTATCTCGAGCAAACAGGCAAGTGGGCCAGATGTGGTAGGTCCTATTCCTATTTTTTTTGTATCACCTCCACGTCGAGAAAGATTCACGTGATCGGTTATATAGCGTGGCGAGTATGGGCGTTTTGTCTTAGCGCTTACACCTGTTCTCAATTCTTTAATGTAGTCTTCCCAAGCATCGGAGAAAGTGATTTTTACTTTGCGTGATTCGGCATGCTGTGATTTCGCCTCTGCAATCTTTTCAGCCTTGGCAATCCTTGGGTCTATTCCCATATCGATAAGAGTCTGAAGTCGCCGAGCTTCAACACGAGCTTCATCGATTCTCCAATCATTTATGTTGCCAATTGTCATCCGAAGTGTCTTGCCAGCGAAGACGCTTTGAAAAGTGTAAGCTTTTGTCCCTTTCGTTACACGACACGCAAGAGATGTCACATCTGAATCCCAGAGAAAGGCTTGTGTTTTCCCTCCGGGCAAAGAATGTTTTCTAATCCGCTCGACGGTTAGTTTTTGTCTTGTGATGGGCATTGTTAGACTCCTGTAGGAACTCTACTATGACCATAATGTAACGGCTGATGTAAGTAAATGCGGGCAATACACATCTACATCCATCAACAATCATCAACGTCGCACATATACATAACCAACTGTTTTATAAATGAAAAAAACAATAAAATGCTCACATATCAGATATCTGGAAACATAAAGACATCGCATTCGTAATGCGAAGGTCAGGAGTTCGATTCCCCTTATCGGCACCATATAAAACAATGGGTTAGCTTCGTAGTGAAGCTAACCCATTGTTTTGCTAAATTATATTCCATGCCCCGTCTTTGCTTTTTAAGCCCCGCCCATGTGTCTTTTTAGATGCCTACATCGCGATTGTCTGCAAGATGACGCCCGTTGTGCTCCGTTTCACCTAATCTGCGCCTTGGTGTGTCAGCTGCTTGCCGATGCGCCACTGGCTACACCGGATCGTGCAGAGCCTCCAGTCGCCCCTGGTGGACTGCCTTGACGAACTCGCGGTAATCCCGGCGAACCTGATCGGCATACTCAACGGCAAATTCACAAATTGACTCGTCAAACGACTGACTGCTGCCCATGTAGCCGGCTATCAATCCGGCATCTCCCGAACGTGCATGGGCGCGAGCCAGTACCCTGGCGCACAAGGTGCCGTAAATCGACAGTAGTTCGGCATCCCACCCCTCAATAATCGCGCTGATTTTGACATCCCTGAGCTGCCTGAAATAAAAGTGCTGGCCATTTTGGGCAAGGGTCCAACCGAGAAAGATGTCGGTTGCCGCTTGCATGAGCCGTTGCCCTGCGACAATGCGCTCGCCATGGTTGGCATGCTGGCTTTTCCCTGCATAGGGTTCGAGGACGGATGGACGAGCCTCCTTGACCTGCAAAAATAAGGGGGCGTTGTCAGCGGCCATAAACAAAGAGACGAGGCAGCGGGTGCCAACGCTTCCCACGCCGACAACTTTGGCTGCGACATCGCATAGCTGGAACCGATCAAAGAGCCGTCTGATGTGTTCGGGTAATGAGTTGCGATAGGTTGCCAGCGCTGCTTGATGATCGAACCCTTCGCCAGTTTCCTGAACGACATGGAATATGAGCGGGGGATTGTCTTTGATCCGTGGTTGCTCACCATCGAATTCGGCCAGTTTCAGGAAAATAACCTCGGATGAACTGCTTTCCTGCGCTTTCTGAATACGTTTCATGATGCGCGTGCGCACCTCTTCATTGGGGGCTTCTGCCAATACATCGTCGAGGGTTACCCGGTCATACCAGATATCCAATGCACGCATGGACGAGTAATCCATCATCCGCTCTCGATAGGCTCTGGCAGATGCCCTGGTCGCCTTGGCGGCCGCGCTTTCCGACAGTTCAAGATGACGTGCAGCAATGACGATGCTCGCTGCCAATCGCTTCAAATCCCACTCCCATGGCGCTGGCAGGGTTTCATCGAAGTCGTTGATATCAAAATTGATCTGACGCTCCGGGGTTGCAACGCCACCGAAATTCATCAGGTGAGCATCACCGCAGGCCTGCACGAATACGCCCGACACCGGGGTATGAACAAGATCGGCCGCCATGATGGCCGCCGATCCGCGGAAAAAGGCAAACGGAGATTCGAGCATCCGGCCAAAACGGATCGGGATCAGTTCAGGCACTCGGCCGCGATTGGATTCAATCAGTATGTCAATGGGGTCGCGCCGATCGGCTGGCGATGTCCAGCCCGCATGGGTACTGCGAGGTACCTTGTCGCGCAGCGCTTTACCTTGAGCCCTGCGCTGATCTGGAGACAACACCGTGATTTTATTGCTTGAAACTGGCGTTTTTTTGCCCTTTTTTTCGATTTTGCGCTTATCCACTTGAATGCTCCCCCGACATCGCAAGCCCTTCGTTCAAGGAACGGCGAACAACTTGCAGCGACATAACAGAACGACCCTGTGTGCATCACATGGCGACAATTTCAGGATAGATCTGATTGCAGATGCTTCCGGGCAATACCCGCTGATTTATGAGGGAGTTCTGGATAAATGTGATGGGGTTTGGGTGGTGAGGCCAATACAAATGCCTCTGGAACAGTAGCTGTTTGAGCTGGGGACCATCTGCCGACCGACGGTGTTGGTGAACGTAATGAGCCACCCGAGGGATGGCTCATTACTATTGCGCAGGCTCAGCCTGATGATGCTGCCTATTCCGCTCAGGCTATCTCCATCTCTGGCTGTGGTGCCGAGGGGATCGGGCTGGTCAGCTTGTCGATCCGCACCGCTGCGACCTTGAACTCGGGGATTTTGGCGTGGGGATCGGTGGCATTGATGGTGAGCCGGTTAGCCGGGGCCTCGGCAAAGTGGAACGGGATAAAGACCACGCCCGGCTGCATCCGTTTGGTGACGAAGGCGGGCAGTTCGATATGGCCGCGGCGGCTGGTGACCTTCACCCGCTCGCTGTTGCTGATCCCCATTTGCTCGGCGTCCACCACGCTCATCATCACCCGCGGGCCAGCCAGCTTGTCGAGCCCCTTGGTCTTGCGGGTCATGGTGCCGGTGTGGAACTGCTCCAGCAGGCGGCCGGTGGTGAGCACGATGGGATAGGTCTCGTCGGGCAGTTCGGCGGCATAGCGGAACGGGGTGGCGACCATTTCCCCCTTGCCACGGGTGAACTGCTTGCCGTGGAGCAGGCGAGTGCCTGCGGGTGCCGCGTCGTTGCAGGGCCACTGCAGCCCTTGCGCCTCCACCTTGTCCCACTGGATGCCGGCGTATTGCGGGGTGACTTGGCAGATCTCGGCTGTGATCTCCTGCGGGTGTTGATAGTGCCACTCGCCGCCCATGGCGTTGGCGATCTGCTGGATGATCCACCAATCCTCCCGCGCTTCACCCGGCGCCTTGAGGGCGGGGGAGATGCGTTGCACCCGCCGCTCGGTGTTGGTGAAGTGGCCGCTTTTCTCGGCAAAGGAGCAGGAGGGGAGGACCACATCGGCCAGTTGGGCGGTTTCGGAGAGGAAGATATCCTGCACCACCAGAAACTCCAGCTGCTTGAGCCCCTCGATGACATGATGCTGATCCGGATCGCTCAGCACCGGGTTTTCCCCCATCACATAGAGCCCCTTGATACTGCCCGCGCAGGCGGCATCTATGGTCTCGGTGAGGGTCAGACCGGGCGTGCGCGGCAACTCTGGCTGCTGCCAGGCGGCCGCGAAACGTGCACGTACCTCGGGGTTGGCCACCTTCTGATAGCCTGGCAGGCAGTTGGGCAGCGCCCCCATGTCACAGGCACCTTGCACGTTGGATTGGCCTCGCAGCGGGTTGATGCCGCCCCCTTCGATGCCGATGTTGCCGCACAGTAGTTGCAGGTTGGCGATGGCCCGCACGTTGTCGTGGCCGGTGGTGTGCTGGGTGATCCCCATGGAGTAGTAGACGGCAGTGCGCTCGGCGGTGCCGATGAGGCGAGCGAGCTCGATCACCTGCTCGGCCGGTACGCCGGTGACGAGGGCCACCTTGTCCGGTGCATAGGCCGGGGAGAGCACCTCTGCTTGCAGCGCATCGAACCCTTCTACTCGTGCGGCAATATAGGCCTTGTCGTGCCAGTCGTTCTGGATGATCTGCTGCATCAGGCCGTTGAGCAGCATCACGTCGGTGCCGGGGCGGTGGGCCAGATAGAGGCTGGCATGGTCGGCCATCTCGATCCGCTTGGGATCGGCTACTACCAACCGCGCCTTGCCCGTGGTGACTGCCCGCTTGATATGGGAGCCGATGATGGGGTGGGCCGCCGAGGTGTCGGAGCCGATGATGAAGATGAGATCCGAGTGATCGATGCTCGGGATGTCATTGGTCATGGCTCCGCTGCCGAGCGACGCCTCCAGCCCGGTGACGGTGGAGGCGTGGCAGAGCCGCGCGCAGTGATCCAGGTTGTTGGTGCCCAGCTCCCGACGCATGAACTTCTGGAACAGGTAGTTCTCTTCGTTGGTAGTTTTGGCCGAAGAGAAACCCGCCAGCGCATCGCTGCCATAGCGCTGGCGCAGGGCAGAGAAGCGCTCGGCGACCAGTGCGATGGCCTCTTGCCAGCTGGCGGGCACCAGCTCGCCATCCTTGCGGATAAGCGGGGTAGTGAGGCGCTCCTCGCTCTGGATAAAGTCAAAGCCGAAGCGTCCCTTGACGCAGAGCAGCCCCTGATTGACCGGTGAGTTGCGGTTCCCCTCCACATAGCGGATGCGGTTGTGCGCCTCATCGACGTAGAGGGTGACACCGCAGCCGACCCCGCAGTAGGTACAGATGGTATTGACCGGCGTGAGCAGTTCGGTGCGCCCCTGCGACTTGTCGCGGGCATCCACCAGGGCCCCGGTGGGACAGACCTGTACGCAGGCGCCGCACTGTACGCAGTGGGAATCGCCCATCGAGAGTCCCGTGTCGAACTGCGGCCGGTTCGAGAGGGTGCCATCGCTGTGCTTGGCAAAGCGCAGCACGCCCTGCACCGCCTGCTCACCACAGGTCTGCACGCACTGGCCACAGCCGATGCAGCGGTTGGCATCAAAGACGATAAATTCGCTGCTGTTGTCCACGGCAAATTTCTGGCACTGGCTGGTATCGAGAGCGCTCTGCTCGACCTTGTATTCGGTGGCGTAGTCGCGCAGTGCACAATCGGTGTTGGCCTGACAGCCGCACTCGAGGCAGCGGCTGGCTTCGCTGCGGGCATCGGCATCACTCAAACCACGCTCCACTTCGGCAAAGCTCCCATCCCGCTCGGTATCTGCCAGATGAGGCATGATGCTGCGAGCGACTTTTTTCAGGTGAGCAAACTGGGCGGGATCGACCTGCTTGAGGGTGGGAGCCTTGCAGGCGTTGAAGGGCTGCACCGGGTCGATCATGTCACCATGGAGGAACTGATCGATGGCCAGCGCGGCCTTGCGACCATCGGCGACCGCCTCGATGGCGGTGGCGGGCCCACGGCGCAGATCGCCGATGGCGAACAGGTTGCCGTGGCCGCTGTGCATGGTCTCGGGATCGGACTCTAAAGTCTGCCAGCGGGTGAAGGGGAGGGTGAGAGACTCCCCCTCCATAAAGCTGAGATCCGGCTGCTGCGACACCGCCGCAATCACGGTATCAAACTCTTCAATGAGGTACTCGCCGGTGGGCTCGGGGCGGCGACGGCCAGAGGCGTCCGGCTCGCCGAGGACCATCTTCTCGAGGCGCACCTGACAGACGCGACCACGACTGTCCGGCAGATTCTCCACCGGATTGGTCAGCATCAAAAAGCGGACTCCTTCCTGCTCCGCCTCGTCGATCTCGTACGTTTCGGCAGGCATCTCGGCGCGGGTGCGGCGATAGATAAGGGTTGTTTCTGCTCCAAGCCTGACCGCCGTGCGGGCGCAGTCGATGGCCGTGTTGCCACCGCCGATCACCGCAACTTTCTTGCCGGTGGTGAGCCGCTTGGCCAGCATCCGATCCTTGAGGTAATCGACCCCGAGATAGCAACCGGCCAGAGTGCTGCCCGGGTAATCCATCGGCACCGCCTTGGAGGCGCCGACTGCCAGACAGACCGCATCATAGTCGCGGCACAGCGCCGAGAGGGTGATCTGGTGGCCCAGTCGCTGCTTGGTGTGGATCCGCATGCCACTTTGGCACATCAGCGCGATCTCCTGATCGAGGATCGCCTTGGGCAGCCGGTATTCGGGGATGCCGTAGCGCAGCCAGCCACCCGCTTCGGGCATCGCCTCGAACAGATCGACCTCGAACCCCTCGTAACCCAGATAGTAACCGCAGGTGAGGCCGCCCGGGCCGCTGCCGATAATGGCAACCCGCTTGCCCTTGGCGGGCTTCTTTGCCGGTTGATAAGGGGCCGCCTCGGCCAGATCGAGATCGGCGGCGTGGCGCTTGAGCTGGCGAATGGCCAGCGGTTCATCCACCAGCGCGCGGCGGCACTCCGCCTCACAGAATGCGGGGCAAACCCGGCCGATGGAGAGGGGCATCGGCAGGGTCTGCTTGATAACGGCCATTGCCGCCTCGTGCTCTCCCATCGCGATGTGATGCAGATAGGATTGAATGTCCACCCCGGCCGGACAGGCCCGTTGGCAGGGGGCTTCGCAATCGGCGTAGTGATCCGAAAGGATGCGGCCGAGCGCCTGCTGGCGGTGCGCGCGCAGGGCATCGCTGTGCGTCGTGACCATCATCCCGGCCTCGGGGCGTGTCTCGCAGGCGCGGCGGATGCCGAGACCGGCAATCTCGACCACGCAGAGATCGCACGGCGTCTTGGGGACGCTGGTGTTGTCACCGCACAGGGAGGGAATATCGATCTGGTGCTGTTTGGCTATCTGGAGCAGGGTTCTGGTCGGGTCAACCGTCAACTGAGCCCCATCGAGAGTGATGGTGATCATGGCGTCATAAACTCGCTTTCAAGGCGCAGAAAATGCTGCATCTGGCGGAGCCAGCAGGGGAAGCGACAGGGAGGCCGCTTGCTATACGCTCACAATAACAAAGATTATTTACAACTTTATTTGATTTTAGACAGCTTATTGCCCAAAAAAGAAAACGATTTCAGATTGTCTTGTCTACCTCATCGGCACGGCGCACCGTTGAGAATTATTCCTGTTAAAGCAGGTTATTCATTGTGTTATTGCTATTTCATGCATGTTGCTCAAGAGAGACTGATCGCGCCCACTGTGGGTTCAATTCGCCAGTAGCACCATTTATGATGCAATTTATTTTGCATAAATGGTTGCACGGATGAAGGCAACGGCGAGTGCAGAGCAAAGGGACTGGGTAGCAGGTTGCTGGAGGGTGTGGCAGACATGAAAGCGGGTGGCGAGCCCTACACAAAGATAATGGCCACCTCTTGCGAGGTGGCCATTCACGTTGCCGGTTGGCACTCTGTTGGCCCGAAGGATACGGTAGCGGGAGGTCAGCCGGGTATCAGGGTGGGCAGCCGGGCTTGCCAGAGCTGGTGCCAGTGCTGCAGTTCGCTGCGTGGCATCGGGCGGGCAGTGAAGAAGCCCTGACAGATATCGCACCCCAGCTTGGCCAGCAGCAGCCAGGTCTCGACATCCTCCACCCCTTCGGCAACCGACTTGAGCCCAAGTTTGCGGGCCAGCTCGATGCTCGATTCGATGATGGCCAGACGGGAGGGATCGGCATAGCAGCGATCGACAAACGAGCGGTCAAGTTTGAGCTCGGTAAAGGGCAGCAGTGCCAGCTGTTGCATCGAGGAGTAGCCGGTACCGAAGTCATCGATGGAGAGGCCAAAGCCGTGCATCCGCAGCCGGGTCAGCACCTCCAGCGCCTTGCCTATATCCTCGACAAACGAGCTTTCGGTCACCTCCAGGGTGATCAACTCGGGATTGATGCCCCAGCGTTGGCACTGGTTGAGCAGGAAGTGGCAGAGATCCCCCTCAATCAGCGAGGTGGTAGAGAGGTTCATCGACAGATTGAGGGAGAGACCGGTCTGCTCCCACAGATGGCAATCCTGCAACGACTTGTTGATGATGACATCGGTTAGTTGATCGATGAGGCCGTTGTTTTCCGCCAGCGGGATAAACATACCGGGTGAGATCAGCCCATATTCCGGATGCTGCCAGCGGGCCAGCGCCTCCATCCCTACCCATTGGCCGGACGCAAAGCCGACCTTGGGTTGATACCAGGGCAGCAGCTGGTCGTTATCGAGGGCACGCTTGAGCTCGTCAACCGAGAGGATGAGGCCATCCTCCTTGCCGGACGGGGCTGATTTGGGTGCCCATGAGTCTATCAATTGTCGTAACTGCTGCTGACTCGATGGCTTGTCGATCCGGCCCAGCACATGGAGCCCATAGGCCGCGCTCATGCGCAGCACGGCATCCACCACATCATCTTCCAGTGCGCTGGAGAGGATTATACCGCCGCGAAAGCCCCCCAGCGAGAGGCGGCGCAGCAGCGCCATGCCATCCATGCCGGGCATCCGCAGATCGCAGAACAGGATATCGACGGTGTGGTTCTGGCACAGCGCCAGCGCTTCGATGCCGTCTGCGGCCTCCAGCAGTTGCTGATAACCGAGCACCCGGATCTGGTGCATCAGGGTCTTGCGTTGAAAGGCATGATCCTCAACCACCATGATGACCAATTCATCTGCCGTCTTACTCATCGAGCCATAATCCCATGTCACGTTCAATATTGTTCATCTGTTCCTCAACCCCCTGTGTCAGCAGTTCGAGTTCGCTCAACTGCTTGAGGCGGGCTGCAGATTCCAGTTGTGCTGCCTGCTCTGCCAGCTGTTGTTCGCCAATCATTCTGGCTGCCCCCTTGATGCGATGGGCAATCTCCACCATCTCCTGGCTATCACCGGAGGAGAGTGCACTCATCATGGCGCGGCAATCTTTGTAGTTGGAGGCCAGATACTCTCTTGCCATGTTTTTGGCGATCGTTTCATCGCCAAACAGGTCTTGCCAGCGCGCGACCATGTCGGGGTTAATGGATAGCTCCGGCAGGGGTAGTTCAGAGGTAGTGGTTGCCGGCAACCAGCGTAACAACATCTGGCGCAGTGAATCCAGCGAATAGGGTTTGCACAGCATGTCGTTCATACCAGCTGCTGTCATATTGACAGCAGCCTCCTCCGAGGTATCGGCGGTGACGCCGATGATGGGGGCCTGCTCCCCTAGCTCCCGCAGTCGGCGGGTCAGGGTGTATCCATCCATCACGGGCATATGGCAGTCGGTGAGCAGCAGGGCAAAATCCCGGGTTTGCCAGGCGCGCAGCGCCTTCTCGCCATCCTCCACCACCTCGCACTCCACCCCCAGAATGGCCAGCTGACGGGTCAGCAGCGCCCGATTGACCAGATGGTCATCGGCGACCAGTACCCGCCCGCCCAGTTTTTCGATACTGGCCGCATGGGTGGTCTCGGCCCGTCCGGTGATCAGCTCGCGGCAGCTTTCGAGCAGCAGATCCGGATAGAGGGGGGATTGGCCGAGCCGCCACCAGTTTTCCGAGCCCATTCGCCCACGCAATGCTTCGCGCGGGGAGAGCACGACCCCCTTGAGGGGGCCGGATTGCAGCAAGGTGTGCCATTCGTTCCCCAATGCCGCTTCCAGCACGGACTCTTCAGCCAGCAGTAACCCGCTCAACTGTTCGGTGATCTGGCTTACATCCAGCGGTATTAATGTGGCTCCCAGTCGCTTCATGATGCTCTGCACGCTTGCATCCTCGCCGAGCCACCACCATTTGCTGCCAGCCAGGGCTGGGGGGGCCCACTGGCAATGGGTCAGTGGGATGGCAAAACGAAAACAGGAGCCCTCACCGGCTTGGCTGTTGACCGTTAGCGAGCCCCCCATTTTCCTCACCAGCTGATCACAAATGGCCAGACCCAGCCCGGTACCGCCAAAGCGACGACTGATATCGGATTCCACCTGTTCGAACGGGGTAAAAAGCCGCGATAGTTTCTCTTTGGCGATGCCGATGCCGGTATCTGTCACCGCGATGAGCAGCTGCTGGTCGTGATAACTGGCCTGGATCGAGATGGCGCCCTGTTCGGTGAATTTCACCGCGTTGTTGAGCAGATTGGAGACAACTTGGCCCACTCTGACCGGATCGATGTCGGCCAGATCGGGGAGTGTCTCTTCCCACAGGATCGTGACCTTCAGCCCCTTGCTGTAGGCGCGCGTCGCATGGCCGCGGATCACGTCGCAAATGACTGATTGCAGACGGCAGGATTGATAGTTGAGATGAAGTTGGCCCGCCTCGATTTTGGAGAAGTCGAGGATATCGTTGACCAGATAGAGCAGGTTGTTGGCCGAGCTCTCCACATTGCGCAGCAGATAGCGCTGATCATCATTGAGCTCGCTCATGCGCAGCAGCTCCAGCATACCGTGCATGCCCGAGATGGGAGTTCTCAACTCGTGGCTCATGGTCGCCAGAAAGCGGCTGCGCGCCTGCATCGCCTGTTCGGCCGCGGCACGCGCCTCACGCAGTGCATGTTCCTGTTGTTTGAGGGTGGTGATGTCCTGTACGACCCCGTTAAGCAGCCGATGACCATTGGCTTGCGGTACAAAGTTGCCACGCACTTGCAAATAGCGCTCCCCTTGCTCCGAGGGCACCTGTACCTCCATATCCAGCGGCTCAAGGGCGCGGGCATGGCGTGCTACTTCGTCAACAAAAACCTTGTGAGCCTGATCATTGAGTCCGAAGATGGCCCCGCCGGATTCTGATGCCTGCAACATTTTCCGTGACATTCCCAGAATGTTGCTTGCCCCCTGAGACAGGTAGAGAAACTGTCCCTTGCCAGCCTCCTGCCAGAGATATTGATAGACGACCCCCGGCATGCTGTCGGTGATATCACGCAATCGCGCTTCCACTTCCCGGATCTTGTCCTCGGCAGCTTTGAGGGCGCTGACATCAGTCAATACCGTCAGTACCCCTTGAATAGAACCGTCCGGTGCCCGGTATGGCAGTTTGACGTAAACCACATGCAGGGGGACTTCATCCTCCCGCTGGGTATAACCAGTCCCCTCGAATATCTCGCCGCTCTCCCAGACCGTCCGCTCTTCACGTAGCATCTGTTGCCGCTCGTCCTCGGTCATATAGCCTCAGCCATCGCCTGCTGAGCTGTCACCGATAAACAGCTCGCGATATGCCCGGTTGCAGAGGGTCAGGTGATGCTGGCGATCCCGCAAGGCCACCATGTTGGGCAGGGAGTCGAGCAGGGTCTGGACGAATACCAGCTGTTCGTTGAGCTTTTTCTCTACTCTGTGACGTTGCATGATTTCCTGTTGCAGGGTGCGGTTCCATGCCCAGAACAGGGCAAACAACAGGGCGGCGGCAGCACCGACAATGGCGAACCAGAGCAGCACGGTTTCGGCATTGATACCGGTTTGCACGTTTGTGGAGAGCCAGCGTTTTTCCAACTTGTCGAGCTCTTCCGGTGGAATGGAATAGAGCACCTTGGTGAGGATCCGCTGCAACATGGGATCTGGTCGAGTGGCCATGGCTATCGGCAGGCGCAGGTCTTTGCCGGCATAGACAATCTGATAGTGCTCGCTGACTCGCTTGTTCAGTGAGGGCATGGTTAACAGGACGTAATCCGCATCGCCATGATCCAGCAGCTCCAGCAAGCGGTTGTCATTGTTGACCTGAATCGGGTGGGCTCCGATGCTGGACAGCAGTTCTTTATCTACCGAGCCATGCACCATGCCGACACGTTTTCCCCGTAAGTGGGATATATCGGTTAAATCGGCGCTGCGTTTGGTGCCAATGACCACCCGATCGACAAACAGATAGTTGGGGGTAAACAGCGCAAACTGGTTACGTTCGACGCTTGGCGTTATGGAGGGAATAAAATCAATCTGCCGCGCTTTGAGTAAATTCAGGGCTTCACTCCAGCTGTGGGTGCGTACCAGAGAGAACTCCAGCCCGGAGTATTGACGCATCAATTCCATCAGCTCTGCGACAAAACCGACCAGCTGGCCACGATAATTGAACTCGCTCATCGATATCCAGTCAGGGAACACGCTGTAGGTCAGCATGCCATGCTTGCTGATCCACTGCTGCTCCTCGGCGGTAAATTGGTTCGATTTAATCTCTTCGGGGTCAGAATTCTTGTGCGCTGTTGCTGCTTTCAGCATAAGGCGGCGATCTTCAACCGGAATCTCGTTGAAGGCCTTGGTGACCAGACTGACCTGTGCCGAGTTGCTCCGGCTCATATTGATGGAGAGGGATGTCGCGCTCACCCAGTCCGGGCTGGCAATCGTGAAGCCTGCCGCGGGATGCTGCTCTTGCAGCATCACCAGTGAGGGCATATCGGCCAGATAGGCGTCGGCCTGGTGCTGCTTGAGCATAAAGGCCGCCTCGTTGCGACTCTCGACCTCGGCAACGTGCGGTACTCCCAGCTGTTTCAACTGCTGGCAAGAGCTGACACCTGCGACACAGATCCAGCGCAAGGCATGGGCATCCTGTTGTGACAGCCCTGTCTTGCCATTGTTGAGCAATACCCCGCGTGGCGTGGCGAGCAGAAAAGGGATGGACACAATATCCTGCTGCCACTGCTCGTCCGGCTGATCATTGATCAGCATGTTTATTTCACCGTAGAGCAGCCCGTTCAGGGCGCTGGTGTAGGAGGGATAGACCTTGTAGCGCAGGGTCAGACCGAGTTTTCTGGCGATCTGCTGCGCAATATTCGGTACCGGTCCGGTAAAGCGTTGATCGGCATCTTTATAGCTGTAGGGTGGATCCCCCATCATCGGCATGCCGATGCTCAGCTCCCGGTGTGAGGAGAGCCAGGCGCGTTCAGACAGATCGAATTCGTCTTCGTTAAGGCTGGTATTGGCTTGCGCCAGCGCGCACCAGAGTTGTAGCAGGAGACACAGGAATAGACGATTACATTGGCTGAGCATCAAAGGAATCCAACGGAAATTGGTCGCGTATTGTAAGTGCTTTAAAATGCAGCAGCCAACATCAATTTACTCAATATTGATCTGCGACATGATGCCGTTGTTGTGACGATCCAGGGGGGGAGTGATAGAGCACTCTTCGTCCAGACCGTTATAACTCCAGCTCGATAATGGGGAGTTCCCACCGCTCACTTCGAACTTGCTCCTGGTAGGCATCGTCTTCCTGCTCTTTGCTCCGCTCAATCATGGCGATGACGTTGGCATGCCGGATAGTGGCAAACTGGTTCAGCCAGATCTGATGAGCACTCTGGGAGAGACGAGCTACGGACGTTTGCCCATGGAAAACATGAAGTTTCTGAAGCTTGTCGAGATCGATACGTACAGCGTCCCCGACGTGTAATTGCCGCAGATTCTTGTGTATCGGGTGGTTTTCGTTGCTACGTCCGGCATAACCGATATCCAGTTGGCGCATTCCCATGATGGCAAAACGGCGCAGCCGTGCAGGGGCGCAGGCCTGGAGCGACTCGTTGTAACAACGTTTGGTAATGAGAGGGAGGTGGGGATGCCGCTGGTCAGTGCGGGACATAACCACTAACCGTTGGATTGCTCGGGTCATCGCAACATAGAAGAGTCGCCGCTCTTCCTCGATGTTGTTCGCAGCGCTTTCTGCGCAGCGTTGCCATCCGCCATCAAGGATCAACACATGGCGATACTCTTCCCCTTTAACGCCATGCACCGTGCTGAGGAGCACACCCTTGCCAAAGCGGATCTGACGTCGCTGTTCGCTCAGGTATTCGTAAAGGAACTGCAGGAAATAGTGCGCTGACAGCGCTTGCTCTCCCTGACTCTCCTGCCATTGGGTAATCAGATCGTACAGCAAGACCTCCCAGCGGTTTGCTTGATCAAGGGGAGGGAGGGGAGCGGCCAGTTGTTGCGCTGTCAGGAGTGCGTGGCCTTGTTGATGTAACCAGTTCTGGTAACGCAAGATCTCGCGACAGCGATGGATCGGGAAGCCATGCTCTCGGTCCAGGGTAAATCTGCAGGGAATAGAAGCGTCAGCGAGCGCTGAACGTACCCAAGCCAGCTCTTCTTTATCCAGCCCATTGCGAGCCAGTACAGCGATCGACTCCAGTGGGCAGGTCGGATCTTTTTCATGAATAAGCGTAATGTGTCTGACGATCTCAGCGGCCTGTTGGGCCGCGTCAGTGCAGGATTGGACGATGACCTTGCCGCGCGCCGTCTCCAGCCCTTCCCAAGCGCCACCTGGTACCTCCATCTTGCGCCGCTCATCGATCACAATGGGGTGCGAACTTTTCATGCGATCCAGATTGTGTTCTATCAGCTTGTTAGCTGCTTCGATGATGTGGTGTGTTGAGCGGTAGTTCCAGGTCAGGTAATGCGTCTGGGCGTTGTAATCTTGCTCGAAGCGACGGATAAAGCTGACGTTCGCTTCGCGAAAGGCGTAGATAGACTGGTCGTCATCGCCCACCGCCATCAGGTGCAGGCGCGCATCTTCATCCTCTTCGCTTTTGCCAACCAGTGCAGCGATAAGTTGGTACTGCTGCTCGTCAATATCCTGGTATTCGTCGACGAGCAGGAATTGCAGACCCCCCAACAGCTTTTCCCGCTGCTCTTCCAGTTCGAGACCGAGCTGGCTCTGCTCTCCCCGGAGCAGCTTGATAGCGTCATCAATGATGGTGGTAAAGTCGATATCGTCGGATGTCCGATTTTGCACCGCATTACCTGTCAGGCTCATCGCAAGACCGTGAAAGGTGAATACCGAGACCCTTGCTCCGTCACGCCCCAGCAGTTCGGTCAGGCGTCGGCGCAGGGACATCGCCGCATTATGGTTGTAACAGAGCAACATGATCCTGGATGGTGCGACTTGCTTGACCCGCATCAGGTAGGCGCAGCGGTGGATAATCACTTTGCTCTTGCCTGAACCCGGGCCTGCCAGTACCAGCAAGTTTTGCTCGGGTGGTGCCTGGACGATCTGCTCCTGCGCCCGGTTGTGAAGATCTTCGACGATGCGTTTCCAGGAGTGTTCGCTGGTCGCCAGCTCCAGGATCTTGTTGCGCCCTTTGAAGTAGTGACCGAGGAACTTGTCAGCTTCCATGGAGAAGTAGTCTGTCACCAGCTTTTTGGCTTGCTTGAAGTGTTCCAGACTGATGCGGGCGTATTCATTCATCACATGGATCTGAATCACCTTCTGGCGATAGTGATGCTCAAGCGGCTGATAGTCTGCTTTGTTGTATTGCTGCTGCCGCTCCGCCGTCAGCGTGAGGGTCATGGCGCTACGGAACACGGCGAGACCATTTTGCAGCACGATGGCGTGTTGCTCATGCAGGTAGAGCAGTGCCCGCTCGGCCCCTTTGAGCAGCCACTCCTGCTGGCTGCTTGCCTCCCGCTTGTTCATGAGCTGAGCCACATCCATGTCTTCTCGCAGGTATTTGACCAGTTGTTCCAGGGCAAACGACAGCATTACCTGGCGCTGGACACTCTCTTCGCTGCTTGCCAACAGGGTGTAGAGAAAATCGAGGGTGGCACCTGTGACGCGATGGCGTTGATCAATCGTCTGCTCAATCTGGGACCAGGTACGGTTGAAGGTGAGTTGGTAGAGATCCCGAGAGAGATATTTGACATCAATGGAGCCTTTCTCGCCCCCCGAGCGACCATCTTGGGACCAGCTGGTCAGCAAATTGCGCAGCAAGCCAGGGTTACTCCGTTCATGCCCCAGATCTTTGATGGCCTGATTGACCAGTCGAATGTTAAAGATCAGACCTTGCCCTGTATCAGGTTCGGGTTCTTGTTCACGCAAGGTGTCCAGCATCGCCTTTTCAATACTGTGCACTTGCCCGCAGAGCACCCGGGCGTTGTCTCTTCCTTTGGGGCGAAGCCAGGTAGTCAGTAACATCCCCTGAGAGAGCAGACCTACATCCGCCATTTGGGTGAGTACCCGCATCACTTCGCTAGCCTGAACACCACTTCCTTGGTCCGCCATGTATTGGCCTGCCTCTTCGGCAATGGTATCGGCACTGAGACCATCATCATCGGCAGCACTCATCAGCGCCTGGATAACAGCTTGCCAGATGGCGTTGGCCTTGGGAGCCAGTTTCAGACTGTCTACCCTTTTCATCGCCTCCTCGGTGGACGCAAACAGGGGGCGCCCCTGAAATACCTGAGTGATGTTGTCGCTGCGCTCCAGATAGCCAGCTCGCTCGAGCCAGGCGATAGCTGTCTTGACCTTGGTATCCGCATTGTTGTCATCGGCAGCGAAGCTGGTTTCCACCTCTGGCTGGTTGATGAGCTCTGCGCTGGTTGCGACCAGTGGCGGGTTGTTCTCCTGCTTGCCTCCTTTGCTGGCCCGGAGTCTTATTCCGCGCAGGATCTGTTTGATATCGCGCAGGCTGACCTCACTCATGGCCTCGAGCTGGAACTGTTTCTCGATGTCTTGTGCATCAAACAGCAGCACGCAGTGGGCTTGCTCTGTATCGCGGCCCGCTCGCCCCGCTTCTTGCAAATAGTTCTCGAGCGAGCCGGGGATATCGGCATGAATGACCAGACGCACATCATCCTTGTCGATGCCCATCCCAAAGGCATTAGTCGCGCAGATGACCCGGATCTCGCCACTGATAAATTGTTCGAGGGTTGCTTTCTTTTGGGCACTGTCCATTCGGGCGTAAAAGCGCGCGACGGTGAGGGATTGTTGCTGGCCGAGGAAATCAGCCAGCTCGTCCACGCTACGCTTGGTTGCGCAGTAGATAACGCAGGAGCCGGGCTTCTCCCCGCCAAAGAACTGCTCGAGCAGGTTGAGGATATGGCCCTGTTTATTGAGGCCTGGGCACTCAACGACGGCATATTCGAGGTTGGTACGTTCAACCCCCCCTTCCAGTCTGCGAAGCGGTCGGGGCTGCTTGTCGAGAAACTGTGCGCAGATATCCTCAATCACATCCGGCTTGGCAGTGGCGGTATAGCAGAAGACAGGAGGCATGGGGACCTGCTGCTCGTTGGCAATGGTGGCGATGGCCTTGGCGCAGTAGAGATAGTCAGGGCGAAAATCATGTCCCCATTTCGACAGGCAGTGCGCTTCGTCAAATACCCAGCCACCGATCTGACGTTGTCGTATTGCTTGTTTGACAGTGCGGTTACGAAGCTGCTCGGGGGAGATATAGAGCAGGGCGATATCCCCCATGCGGATCTGCTCAAGAATCGCGCCTCGCTCTGGTAGCGTCAGCAGCCCCGAGATGGCGGCAACCCCTTCGATACCGGCCTTGTATTTAAGGTTGTCCACCTGATCCTTCATCAGTGCCTGCAGGGGGGAGATCACGACCGTGAGCGCGCCACTGCGCTGGTTGCGCACCAGTGCAGGGAGTTGGTAGCAGAGCGACTTGCCGCCGCTGGTGGGGAGTATGCCGAGCAGTGCCACACCAGCCATGGCCTCCTCGACCAAGGTCTTTTGCAACGGCGTCCCATCAGGCAGGTTGCGGAAGTTGTCGAGCTCGAAGATACGCTGCAGATGGCGGCGTGCGTCGTGGTTCTCCTGACAATAGCTGCAGTCGGCATGACCACAGTGACGCTCGCGAACTGTGTGAATGATCTCTGCTGTCTGGGGGAAGCGGCGCCAAATCCAGGGCGGTAACACGGAGTTTCCGCCGGACACGGGCAACCAGGCGCAGGCATAAGCCAACGGTAACAGCAGCATAGGTTGACGCAGGGCATCGCCAATCACCCGGTTGAGCTGATTGGGGCAAGCCTTCTCATGGGCAATGCTCTTGATCAGAGTGGGTAGCTCAGAGACTCGTACTGGCGGGCGGCCTGTCAGTCTGGCAAACACCAGTGACAGACCCTGAGTGTTAAATTGCGCCATGACTCCCTGGCTGAACAGGTGTTGATAAAGCTGCAATTGGGGCAGGGGCAAGGCTTGCAGTGCTATCAACTGTTCCGAGAAGATCTGCAAGGCGAGCCTTGCATCAGCGACCGGATCATTGAGGGTATCCCGAACCAGTTTGTAATCCTTGACCAAGCGGTGATAGGGGTTTTTGGGAAAGGCAAGGGGGGATAGATAGAGGGTATCTATTACCGGTTTTTCGAGAAGCAACTGGGGGCGTATAGTCTGTTTTGCCAACCAGGGGAGATCAAAATCGAGAATATTGTGGCCAAGGACCACATCAGCCTCTTGTGCCAGCGCATTTAACGCCTTGATGGAAAGATCCTGCGGGCCCTTGAGATTGAGCTCACGATCAGCCAGGAGGGCACCCAGATGACGGAGTTTTTCATCCCGGGTCAGTTCAAGGTCAAAAGAAAGAATCTTGTCATCCCCAAACAGGGCCACGACATCAGTCGAGTTCATCAATAGCCATCTCCATCTGGCGTTGACCTCTCATAGCGATAATAAGTGCCGAGAGATCAGTGTGTTGGCTAAATATTACCCGAATTGTTGCGCTGTAGCATCATTCAGAACCCTCTTGTCGCAGTTCTTTGGGTCAAGGCCTGGTGAATCGCCCCCAGTTCCCTAGACACCTCACAGCCTTAAAATGAGGCAACTATTGGAGGTGTTATGACCCGTCAGCG
>NZ_JAPDBM010000058.1:0-30129 GCF_027705265.1 Aeromonas sp. QDB11
ATTTGCTTACCCACGAAGGTATCCTTTTGAAAAAGTTACTTATTCGTGGGCGGTTACACAATTGGATTTACAGGCTCAATTAAGGGGCATCATGTCGGAGTGGTGCCCTTATTCTAGCTGTACCGCACAGCGAACTACCCCGCAGATCACCACATCTTCAGTTACTTCAATCATTCGGAATTGGGGGTTAAGTGGTCTTAAGAACCAATGGCCCGCATCGTTTACCAGTTCCTTGAATGTCGTTTCATCACCAATCCTGGCGATGACTCTTTTATTGTGCTCAGGAACTGCATCTGGATCCACAATCAAAATGGTTCCTTCTGGGTAACTGCGTCCCCCATTCATTGACACCATCGAGTCGCCACGGACTCTTACCGCATATGCCCTTTTTCCAACCTTCACTGGGCTAGGGATGAACTCGTCAACCTGCTCGAGCAGTGGAATATCGCCGTTATTACAGAATGCACCGGCCTGAATCCATGAAAGCAGCGGTACATTTCCCAAGGCCAAGCCCGCTTCGTCAACATTGGTATCTGTGCCGGTCAGTAGCCATTGCACTGATTTTCCGATGATATTTGAGATGGTACCAAGCCGCTTTACTTCCGGCAGTGAGTCACCTTCTAACCACTTTCGTATGGCTGTGAGTGAGGGGATTTGCACATCAGTAGTGGATGGTGTCTTGGCGAGCAATTCTTGCAGACGAGCTGGGCGCCCACGTTTTGGAATGCCAGCCTCATCAAGACCTAAATTGAGCCTTCGCGCGAAGTCGATTTTATCGGTCTCATAACGAGCCATTTCTTCTTGTCTCTGTTCCATCTCTCGGTCCTCTATTGTCCCCATTTCGCATTCGAACTTTCAGTTGCAAAAACACGCACCAACAGTTACTGTTTTGTCGATTATGTTCAGATAGGTAAGTTCCTGTGGAAGCTCTTCTCGCTCACTTCAAAAACAAGGCAGCCCTTGCCAAGGTTCTTGGCATCAAGCCTCAGGCGGTCCATCTCGCATGTGCGAGGGGGCGAGTTCCAACAAGCTGGCTGCCTAAGCTGATCAAGCAAGGTATTAGCATCTCGGTATTGTCATCACTGCCACTAAGCAGGAACGGCTCCGAGTTAATCTCCGTCATGAAGAATATGGAGTGATCATGACACAGACAACCGAAAGTTCCACGTTAAGCAAACCAAGGGTTTCACGTCCAGATGTGCTGCTGGCTGCATATCTGCTCGGTAAGGACAACAACATCAGCGAGCTTGCCCGCCTGATGGGAAAGGGCGAAACGGTGTTGGCCAACAAGATGAACCCAGAGTGCGACAGTCATCATCTGAACCTAGGTGAAGCAGTAGCGGTAACCGAGATCACCGGTGATAACCGGATTTTGGAAGCCTGGGCCACCAGTCGAGGCAAGGCGCTGGTTGATCTACCGGCTGGAGTCGTCAGCGACGATGACCTGGTTGAGCAAGTGCTGCTGGCCCAGTCGGTGTTCGGCAAGCTGATGCAGTCGATCCACGATGCCCGCGCTGACGGCGTTATCGACAGGATGGAGCACGGCCAAATTGAACGGATCGGAACCCAAGCAGCAGAGCACGTGCTTGGCCTAATCCGCACGACAGCCGTTAATGTGCGGAACCTGCCTTCCGCCGTCGGAAAGTAGAAACAAGGCGGCCCCGCACTGCGTCAACAGTCGGGGCCATGGTTCAGACACAATCGAGAGCACTGAACATGGAAAAGCATACGGAATCATGGGTTAAAGGGCAAGTCAAAGGCTTACGCCCTTGGCACATCACCTGCGATAAAAGCGGCAATTTTTTCCAACGAGGTCAACGTCGTAGTGGGAGGGCAACCCAGTTCAATACAGGCACGCATATGGGCCGGGTTGGTCAGCACACCGAGCTCGGAAGGCATATCTTCAGCCGCTTTACTCAGAGCCTCTCGCAATTCTTCATCGCTCATGGTGGGCTCATTAATGATGAGTCGAGCGTAATTTTCCTGCCGTTTGGCAAAGTGCAGGGAAGTCATTGCTGGCTGCCAAACAAAACTCATGGTGGACAGTACAACCAGCAGTCCACCAAACAGCATATTGCTCCCGACATCGGCGAAGACAGCCGAGCCCAAGACGATCTGAGAAAACGTCAGCAGCCTATCGCTGCGGGCCCAGAAGCGAGCATGCATTGCTTCAATGGCATGTCCGTAGTGAATGTCAAAATTCAGCTTATGTCGGGTCATAGCATATTCCTTAGCCTTTTGGCTTGTCCGCCGGTTGAGTCGGAGGAGGTGGCGCCGGTGATCTTGGTATCCGGCCAAAGCCATCATCATTCCGCTTCCAGGACGGGTCATTCGGTTCAAATGGGTTGGTCATACAGCCTCCTGCTGCGTGGTGATTGTTTAAGCGCTGTCACTGTAGCATGGGGAGAGAGCCTGCCTCAAACAGGTCGCGGCCCGGCGTTAAGGGCACCATTATTTGGGGCTGGCTACCTCACTATTTTTTGGCTGGCGGCGGTGGTGGCGGATCTCTCGAAATTCTCCCCTTTATATTCTCCCCGCAGGGCTGTTTCCGGTTTATTGCAAGATTGTCTTTATCCTGTGGACGCGGTGAAGGCTTGGGTTTTTTATCAGACATTGTTTTCTACAATTCCAGTTGGCGGGGCATGTTCCAACAACTTAACACGGCCAAATGGGGCCCACCAATTCTTACTGCGTGCAACCGCCAGTAGATTGACGGAGTTAACAGATAGCAGTTATGCTGTGGGTGCTGCGGCAAAATCCGCAGCCGGGATTGAGACCCCGAGAACAACTTTGGAGCCGACCCACGCTTCCATCGCGTGGTTTTTTGTCGGTACCCGACTCCCATTTACTTGGGTGCTGCTCGCCTATCCGGCGATCGGCATCTACAGCGTTATGGTGGCTCGGGCGGGGCAGCCTTCGGGCTGGTCGGTTTCCAAGGTTGCCGATAGTCTCAACCCCGTTCGGGCTACCACCATGAGATTGAGACCTCAGGTTGGTAGTGACAATCTATCAACCTTGGAGGCTGCCATCATGGCTACTGTCCCCACCCCTCTTACACCCGTCGTTCGGGTGATCGACGGCCAGGCCGTTACCACGTCCCTCGATCTTGCTGCCTACTTTGGCAAACAGCACAAGAACGTTATTGCCAAGATCGAAACCCTCGAATGCTCCATTGAGTTCATTGAGCTTAATTTTAAGCTCAATACCTACATCGACCCGATAGGTCGCACCCTTCCTTGTTACCAACTGACCCGCGATGCCTTTGTGTTCGTGGCGATGGGCTTTACCGGCCGCCGTGCTGCCGAGTTCAAAGAGGCCTACATCGCCGCCTTCAATGCGATGGAGCAACGGCTGGCACAGCCCGCCCTGCGGGCTGAACTGGATGCCAACTACCTGCGCGATGCGCTGTTTGCCGCCATGCAACATTTGGCGGTGATCCGGCAGGCGTGGGATGGCCAGCTCTATGACGGGCTGAATGCGCTGGGCTCGCCGCTGGCGGTCTCCTTGCACGATCGGGTACATCTGGCCTGCTGGTCGCTGCAAACCGCCGCCAAGTACAGCGGATGCGATGAGACGATGGCGACCGCACTGGCGGCCACCCAACCACCGGCCTTTCCCCGTGCCCAGCATTGCGCCGTGGAGACCACCCAGCAGGGGGGGCGCAAACATGGCTAATCAACTCCTTATCACTCCCAGCGAGCGCCGCAAGGTGATCCCCGCCGTGCTGCCGCGCTTGGTTGATGGCACCAGCGGCACCTTTTTGGTCTATGGCAGCCTGAAAAGCGGGCTCAAGATCCCGGTGACCCCCGAGCAGGCCCAGCGCCATCTGCAATGCCTGCTGCAGCACCTGCAGGAGGTTCGCCATGGGTAACGTAGCCACTGTTATTCAATTCCCTGCCAATAGCACACCAGTGAAGCCACAGGAGGTAATGGTGGCAGATTGTGATGATGGTTACACCCGACTGGCGAACGACCTGCTCGACGCGCTGATTGAGGCTGACCTGACCAAGCACCAGTACAAAGTCGCCTTGGCCGTTATCCGCAAAACCTACGGATTCAACAAGTCTATGGACTGGATGACCAACGAGCAGATCGCCGAAGCGACCAACATCCCTTCCACTCGTGTTAGCACCGCCAAGAACGACCTGTTGCGGATGGGCGTATTGGTGAGCCGTGGCCGCAAAATAGGCCCCAATAAGGTCATCTCTGATTGGGAAACTCACATTACCCAAAACAGGGAAACATTCCCTGAAACAGGGAAGGAAAGTTTCCCCAAAACAGGGAAAGCACCTTCCCCGAAACAGGGATACACAAAAGACAATATTCAAAAGACAAGAAAGACAAAAGATCAAAACATTAGCGCCGAGCCCGCTGTCGCGGACTCCACGCCGGTGGTGATTGAATCTGTTTCTGCTGAGCCTGTTTCACTTCCAGCTAAACAGCCGGAACCGCAAGAGCCAGTGGTGATCATCATGCCGCTCAACAGCGGGGAGCATGCGGTCACCGAGTCGTTCGCCGCCCAGATGCAAGCCCTGTATCCGGCTGTCGATGTTGCCCAAGAGCTGCGCACCATGACTGGCTGGTTGATTGCCAACCCGACAAAGCGCAAGACGAGGACCGGGATCAACCGGTTTATCAACTCCTGGCTGTCGAAGTGCCAAGACCGTGGTGGCAGCAATGGCCTGCAGGGCTTCACGCCGCGCCGCAATGACCACACCGACCTGACCCAGACCATGACCGCCGCTGAACTTAACCAGCGCATGCAGGAGGGTTTCTGATGACCATGAAACCACTTAGCACCGTGCTGCATGAGATCGCCACTGCGCCAACCGTGGAGGCCATCACCCAGCAGCAGCGCCCGCTGACCGATCGGGACTCCAAGATGGTTGCCACCCTGTTTGAGCAGCTCAAAGCGGTGTTCCCAGCATGGAAACAGGCATTCCCCACTGACGACCATCAGCGCCGCGCACTGGCCGAGTGGACCCGCGCTCTGGTCGATGCCGGTTGCACCAGCCGCGAACAGTTGCAACTGGGGATGCGGATGGCCCGCAGCCACGGTGGTGACTTTTTCCCGAGCACCAGCAAGTTCATCCGGTGGTGTGAGGTGACGCCTGAGTCATTGGGCCTGCCCACGCTGGATAGTGCGCTGGTTGAGGTACGCACCCGCCGTTATACCCATCCCGCCGTCGAGCTGGCCGCCAAGGCGACAAGCTGGGAGCGCAAGACGCTGAGCGCAGACGCTTACCGCGCGGTGTTCGAGCAGGCCTATGCCCAGCTGGTGCGCCGGATGATGGCAGGTGAAGACCTGAACGCCGAGGTGATGAAGGGGCTGCCGACCAGGGAGCAGATCCAGCACAGTCCGGAATTTTATCAGCAGGCAGGGCAGCGTGGTGTGGCGCAGCTCAAGGCTCTATTCAAGCGTGGAGGGGGTGCGTGATGGCCAGTCAATTCAATGCGACAGCTGAGCGCGATGTGCGTGAGGCGCAGTTCTGCCGGGTTGCCATCTATCCGCCGGTGCGCGGCTGGGTGGGGGAGCGGGTTCATCTGGAGGTGTCGAACTCGCTGGAGACGCTGGGCACTACCGATGCGAAGACCGCTGCCGGTTATTACCTGGTGGTGGATGGTGCCGAGGAGGCGCGGGCGGAAGCGGCGCGGATCCGTGGCAAGGCGGTGGAGTTGGTTCGTTTGTAAACATGAGATTCGGGAGAATGACATGAACGAGATGATGGTAGTGGGCGCTGGCCCGATGATGAGTAGCGTGGAGATTGCCGAGCTGACAGGCAAAGAGCACAAGAATGTGCTGGCTGATATCCGCAAGATGCTGGTTGAAATTCAATCGGCTGAAAAGTCAGCTGATTACAAGGACAGCATGGGGAGAGTCCAGCCCTGCTTGATGCTGGATAAGGATGAGAGCCTTTGCTTGGTCGCAGGTTACAGCGCGGTGTTGCGCATGCGGATCATCCGGCGGTGGCAGGAACTGGAAGCACAGCAAGGGCCCAAGGTACCGCGAACTTACGCCGAGGCTCTGCTAGAGGCGGGGCGTTTGGCAATGGAGCTGGATCAGGCACAGGCAACCATAGCTATCCAGGCGCCCAAGGCTGAATTTGCCGATCTGGTAGCCGGTGCTGATAAGGGGACTCTCATCGGCAATTTTGCCAAAACGGTTGGGCTCGGTCCGAAGCAGATCTTCGCAGTGCTGCGTGAGCTGCGGATCCTGATGAGCGGTGGTAATCGCCATAACCTGCCGTTTCAGGAGTATCTCGAGCGCGGGTATTTCACCGTGGCCGAGAAGCCTTACGAGGTTCATGGAGAGACCCGCCTTGGATTTCAGCCGTTGATCACCGGCAAGGGCCAGCAGTGGTTGACCAAGCGGTTGATCGACAGCGGGCACCTGAAGGGGATGGCCGCATGATGCACTACTACGCCCAGCACACGGCAACCCGCGACTGGTATGCCCCGGTGCTGACTATCGAGGAGGTGGAGCGCACCAGGGAGGCCGGCATGCCCATCATGATCGCGCTCTACCTGATCGGGGAATACGGATTTGAGTCGGTGGCCGAGCAGGCAGCCGATGTTGTCGGTGATGCGCTGACCCGCGCATCTGAACACACCACCGCCGGGAGGGGGAGGAGCTGATGAGCCTTGGATGGATGTTTCTGATACTGGGACTGCTTTGGCTGGCGTTGCTGGCCATGTTGGTGGTTATTGTTCGCCAGTGGATTGCAGAGGAAATTTGCCCCGCACTGGATGGGGACGGGCCAGATGATGAGCCGCGGTTGGTATCGGCCTGCCGCGAGCTGAGCGAACTGGCGGCCAAGACCCGGGAGGCCAGTCATGGTTAAGGGTTTCTTCTTGGTGATGTACGTCTTTGTGGCGCTGTTTGTGCTGGCCCATGTGCCATATGAGGGCGGGGTAGGGTGGCAGATGCTACAGGCGCCGGTGGTGTGGGTGATCACGGCGGGTTGGGTGATGGTGATGTTCCCCCGTCAGATCGCCCGCCTGCTACTCACACCACTGCGGGCCGTGCTGCTGGCAGTGGTGTGGTGCGGGACCCTGTTCCTGGCGTTGGCAAAGGCGGTTCTGGTGAAGCTGAACCGCATGAATCGCGATCTGGCCGAGGAGGCCCATCATGACCGTTAAACCGAAAGAGCTGAACGAGCAGGGGTTGATCGACCTGACTGGAGTGAAGGTCTATATCGCTGGGCCGATGACCGGTTTGCCGATGTTCAACCGGCCAGCCTTTTTCGCCGCCGAGGCGTATCTCCAGGCACAGGGGGCAGTGGTAATGAACCCGGCGATCTTGCCTGACGGGTTCAGTCATGACGCCTATATGCGGATCGCCATCCCCATGATGATGGAGTGTGAGGCAGTTGCGTTTTTGCCGGGTTGGCAGCAGAGCAAGGGAGCGCGGCAGGAGTTCACAAGGGCTCACGCATTCGGGCTGGAGCTGCTGCAATTGGATTTTGCGGCCCTGGCTTGCGAGAAGATGGTCTGCCAACATCTGCCATTGCTGGTGTAGGTCATATACCACCTTGAGCACCTAACAAACGGTGATTGTTGCCTGTATAAATAAACAGTAATATTTGGGTCTGACCCCATACATGACAATCGGGAGAGTGACATGGCCGGAGATAGTAGTGCAGTTGTGATGTTCAGCAGTGAGCAGTTTGGTTCTATCCGGATCGAGCAGGAAGGGGATCAGCTGTGGTTCGTGGCGTCTGATGTGGCGCGGGCGCTTGGTTATGAGAAAACCAATAGTATGAACAAGCTGATTGATGAAGAGGACAAGCGCAAGAGGGTGCTCCAAAATGGAGTAAACTATGTAAATCAGTCACTTATAACGGAGGCTGGCCTGTATCAGGCGATTATGTCCAGCACTCTGCCCGCCGCTAAGGCGTTCAAGCGCTGGGTGATGAATGAAGTGTTGCCCTCTTTGCGCAAGGTAGGCCACTACCAGATGGCGCCCAGTCCCGCGGTCAATGTGGAGGCGGTGCAGGTGGAGTTGCTGTTTGCTGAGACTGCTGCCCGTATGCTGAACGTCAGTAACTCCGGCAAGCTGGGGATGCTGCAGACCATCCAGCGCCAGCACGGCCTGCCCAATCTGCTGCCGAGTTACGCAATTGATGCGCCGAGTGATGCCACAGATGGAAGTTCGCGGCCGACATTCTCCGCCACCGAGGGGTTGAAGCAGCACGGTGTGACCATGGCGGCCCGCTACTTCAACGCCCTGCTGGAGTCGAAAGGGTTGCTCGTCAAGATGACTCGCCCCTCTTCCAAGACACCGGATAATCAGAAGGAGTTCTGGTCGATCACGCCAGCTGGGCTGCGCTATGGCAAAAACATCGTGGATCCGCGCTGTCAGCGAGAGACTGCTCCGCACTGGTACCAGAGCCGGTTTGCCGATCTGTTGGTCCAGGTCGGGCTGGGGAAGGTGGCGGCATGATTCATGAACTGAAGGTGGCACCCTGCAATTTCAGTCTGGTTGCTTCAGGTGACAAGAGCTTCGAGATTCGAGCTGATCATGAAGGCGTATTTCATCTAGGCGACACAGTCGTACTGAAGGAGTATGAGCGTGGGCTCCATGTTGACCTCGATCTGTGCTATACCGGCCGCGAACTCACCAAAGTGATCACCTACGTCACCAACTTCCAACAGAAGCTAGGGTATGTGGTCTTTGCGATGGCGGATCAGGCCAAATCCAACGAACTGCCATCCGCCACAATAGAGCCAAACGAGGTAACGCATGATTTTTAGCGGCCTGAGTACTAAGCCATTTTACGAAGTGTCAGCCGAGCGGGTTGCTGTGGTCGATATCGAAACGCTGGGACAGGGGCCTGACGCTGTGATCGGTTCGATAGGGGTGGTGGTGGTTGACCTTGGCGGCCTGTTTGTGGTCGATGAGTTCTATTGCCGGGTTGACCACAACCAGGTAAACCGGAGCCGCTCTGACGGTACGCTGGCTTTCTGGGAGCTGCAACGGCAAGAAAGCCCCGCCGCGTGGGATGAGTTGTTCAACCCTGCTGGCCAGCGTCTGTTTATTACCAACGCTCTCGAGTTGCTCGCTACCTTCTTGCTCAAGGTGTTTGGCCGTGCAGAGGACGTGCAGCTGATGGGAAACGGCAGCGAGTTCGACAACGTGATTCTGGCTCACGCTTACGAGCAGTGGGGGATGGAACAGCCATGGCACTTCAGGGGGAACCAGTCGCTGCGCACTGCGGTGTGGATGGGGCGGGTGCTGCTGGGGATTGATCCCAAGTATCAGCTGCCATTTGAAGGGAGCCGTCATATCGCCCTGCACGATGCTCGCCATGAGGCGGCCTATCTGATCGCCATCATGAAGGCGTTCCGGGAGCGGATTGCAGGGGGTGAGGTATGAAAACCAGGATCGCAGAGTTTGTTGAAGCATCAGTAGACAAGGACGATCCGAACAAGCTCAATCTGGTAATGCGGCTGCCGGCGGCAACCCATTGTGCCAAGGCGCTTGCAGACTCTTTTGGCAAGATATCCAAGCACCTTGAGCTGTCGCTGCATGAGCTTGAGCGCACCGCAGAGGTTATGCGCAATGCTGCCCGCAGCGGGATCACGCCAGAGGCACTGACCTTCGCTGCTGATCATGCGGCCAAGACTGCCAGCACCATCAGAGCTGAGGTGTCAGGTGATAGATGTTGATGCACTCGTAGCTCTGTTCGCTATCTGGTTTGTAGCAGGACTGCTTTACGACCACTGGTTGCTTGAAAAATGCCAGCGTGAGCGGAGGTGGCACAATGTTGTGATGTGGTTGGTGTTTCCTGCATCAACCATATTGCTGCTGGCTATGGCTATCATATTCGTACTGTGTAATTGCGCTATAGATTGGCTGATGGGGGAGACGAATTAGCCATGACATTCAACCTCGCGAGGCTTCCTGAAGAGGCCCGCCAGAGGGTACAATTGGACAAGTTGGCGGCCCTGCTGGTATTGCAGTGTCGCCACGGCCAGGCGAGTCGCGCCGATGTCGCCAAGGCCATCACTCAACAGCCAGCGGAGTACCAAGCGTATTTTCGCGATCGGCTGAACCACTACCGTGAGGTAAAGGGGTCACATGAACAGTAAATTCAACAGCCGCAGTGCTGCCCGTTCGCAGCATTTGCAGCGTCAAGCCGCCAATCCTATTGGCGCCGAACTCAACACCAGTTCCGAGCTGTTCCGCTCAATAGACAACGCCTGCCCGGGCCTGACCGCCGCCGAGGCCGCCCGCCGTGTTATCGCCTCCGAATCCGCCGCCCTGCGCCGCAGCGCCAGCTATCAGCTGCTCGCTCGCCTTGGCCCGTTACTCGACAAGCTCGATATGGTGGAGAAGCTGGCGTGAACCCTACCCATCCGGTCTTTGTGCCTGAGATGGGGATGGTGTTGCTGGCGGTGGGTGATGGGCTGGCCAAGCTGCGTTCATCCATTGGCAATCGTCCGGCAATGCTGGTTCCAGCCACTGAGGGTGGTGATCTGCTGGCGCAGTTCCCGGAGCTGGCCAGCGCTCTGCTTCACCCCGCTATCGTCAAGGCCGCCGGCGGCGAACTGGCCTTGCGCAGCGTGGGACAGTGCCTGATCGGGGATGGTTGTGTTGGCGATACCGTCACCACCGAGATGGGCGGCCTGCCGCTTCCCCTGTGCTGGCATCACGATAACGAGTATCGGGATGGTCAGCTGCCGTTCAATCCCGCCCAGCATGCCGCTGCCATTGCGCGGGCGCTGCTGACCCGGGTTGCCGGTTGGTGTGGGGTGCAGCTTGCCCAGCTGCAGGCGCGGGATCTCTGTTGGTGGGCCAGCGTTTACAAAGTGCAGGGGCATCTGCCGATCGCGGTGGTACGCCACGCCTGCCGCTTGCCGCCGCTTGATCCTGAACGGGTGCTGTTACCCGGGCGCGGTTATCGGGAGACCGATGCCCGCTTTCGGGTGAGTAAAGAGGCGCTGCTGGAGCAGGACCCGCTGGCCGAGCTGCGGGCCAAGATCCGCACCAAGCCGGCGGTGAAGGCCATCGACCCGGATCCGCCGATGCTGCATATCCCCCGCCCAAAGATGAAGCGCTGGGAGTCGGCCAACTATCTGGCGTTCGTGCGCCAGCTGCCCTGCGTGGTGACCGGTCAGACCGAGGGGGTCGAGGCTCACCATGTGATCGGGCATGGCCTGAGCGTGATGGGCAGCAAGGCGAACGATGCGATGACCTTTCCGCTTTGCCACGACGCACATATGGAATTGCACAACAATGGCTGGCAGCAGTGGGAGAAGGCCCACGGCAGCCAGCTGGTTCACGTCGCGATGACGTTAAACAAGGCCGCTGGCCTGGGAGTGTTTGGATGACGCCTTACAGTGGGGAAAAGCAGGTAAAGGGCAGGGCGAGGATACGTCCGATACCCGGCACCATGAACAAGACCGAGCAGGCCTATGCCGATCACCTGCGGCTGTTGATGCTGGCGGGGGAGATCCTCTCCTATGAGTTCGAGCCGCTCAAGCTGAAGCTGGCCGACAAGACCTTCTACACCCCTGACTTTATGGTTGTGGGCAAGGATGGTTTGATCGAGCTGCATGAGGTGAAGGGTTTCTGGGAGGATGACGCCCGGGTCAAGATCAAGGTGGCCGCCAAGCAGCACTGGATGTTCACCTTTGTCGGCGTGATGCGCAAAGGCGCCAACTGGTCACTGGAGGCATTCTGATGCGGCTTGAATATGCACTCTCTATCGGTAACCCGCGCTCGGCGATGATCCAGGCCATTCAATCCCGTTCGACAGGAGCCAGCCATTTGAACAAGGCGGATATTCTGGGGGCGCTGGGGCTGGTGCAGAAATATGAGGCCGTTGGCCTGGCGCTGGTGATGGCCCGCTACAACAAGGACATGGAGAGCCAAGGCGTGGCAGTGCGCGGGGTGAAGGCTCACTGCAGCAAGATTGCTCCCAAGTATGTGGGGGCCATTAAGGATCGCCGGCAAGGTCTGGCGCTCAAGGCGCTGGCGGCCCTCGCCGTGCAGCACTTCTGCCGCACCGTGGATACCCCGGGGGCAGCCTGTCACCCGCAGTTCTGCCGGGGACGCGGAGTGATCCGCGATCTGGAGTTGAGCCGGCTGCACGGCAAGGCGATCGACAAGACTTGCCCGCGCTGCAACGGTACCGGCCTGCGCCCGATCCCGGGCACTCAGGTTCGCCGTGCCATCGAGCCGCTACTGGGAACCCTGACCCGCGGCGAGTGGGAGCAGCAGTGGTACCCGCTCTATCAGGCAGTGCTGGCATGGTGCCATGTGCAGGAGAGTGAGGTGGAAGCATTTTACAAACGAGTGACTGCGGCGTGATATACCTTATGGTATTCAATTGATGCATAAATCACGTTTTTTAATTATAAATCAATTATATTGAACGCTCTTCAAATGGAGGTCTTATGCTGGTAGGTGAAGAGTTGACAAAGCTCAAAGATGAGCTTTCAGTAGTAAAAAGTGAAATATCTAGACTCGAGGCGCAAAATCTTGCAACTGGTGCAGCTATTGGTGTTTTGTTGAAGAGCATGTCGATTGTGAACAAAGGTCAGGCTGATGAAGTCATGCGTGTTCTTAGAGATAATGCCAAGCAGCCAAATAGGCCAAAGGGTTTTGTTGAATCTGTTGAGCACATCATAAAGGCATATGACTTGATTGATGTCGCTTAGCTCTATGATTGAAGCCTTGGCATTCGTACTTTAAACGCTAAGTCTTGGACTATCTAGGGCTCCTCGCGTTTATCCAACATGGTTAATGCTGGCCGCATAAAATGCTATAAGCCCGCTATGGCGGGCTTTGTCATATAAGCCATTCTTATAGTTTTGCGTGGATCTGGATGGCGAACTGCCGTGCAGCCTCAGACAGATTGCTCGGTGTGCCGAGCATTGCCGGCAGCCGTTCCACTCGCTTGATGATCACCTGCTCCAGCTCATCCACGCTCGGTGTTACCTGGAGCTGTTTAAGTTGCCGTATAGCAAGGCTGAACAGCTTTTGATCTGACGGGTGAGAACTGAACCAGGTTGGCTTTGACAGCCATGGCTCCAGCGCTTCTTCGATCGACACATCTCTCTCCTGTTTTGGTGGGCAGCTTCATTTGCACAACCATAGTAACCGCGCACTTTGACGCTGGACAATTATCCCGGCCTGGATGAAGAGGTACTAGATACCAGCTAGAGTAAAATGGTGGTTCAAGGAGGGACTCAATGGACAGCAAATGGAAGTGGCCTGCGTTGAAAGTCGCAAGGTGGGGGCTGCAGCATGGTGAGTTCTTCGATCTCTACGATGTGGCATATCGGCTGGGGATTCCACTTCACGAAGCCAGCAAGGTGATGTGTTATCTGCGGTCTTTGCGCCATGTTCAGAAAGAGGCTGAAACGAGATGTTGCAAGCCTGAGCCAGGGCGAGAAGCCGCTCGCCGGATCTTTATCAAGGTGTTGGCCATTCACCCTGAACCAGATAATGTACATGTGCGCCAAGAAGCCAGCTCAGAGTTATAGGACATAAAATGTGGATAACAGCAAACGAACCGCCAGAGGGCCAGACCCACAAATGGACTCGAGATGTTGTGGTGGTGACAAACTACGGCAAGGCCTACACAATCGCATACATGCATGGACCAGATGGCGCTGGAGCGTGGCAAAGGCCTGCGCAATTTGAGCATGGTCGGCGCGGTATCTTTTGATGAGTGGTGGAGCAGTTTGCCGATTGAAGGCAGTTGACAGTTAAAAGCAATTTTGTGTAGAGTGAACGCCAATGATGGAAGACTGCAACCTAACGGATGCGGTCTTTTTTATTTTCTGCTTCAAAACCTCGGCCGATGCCGGGGTTTTTTCGTTTCTGGGTCCTGCGGGGAGGTAGGTATGTAGATGCCTGAAAAAGACCTTGGCCTGTGGGCTTGGTTGCTTGCGTGGGTTGATGCCCATTGGCCAACCCTGTACGGCTTTACTCTGTCTCTTGTTATTTCCTGGCTGCGAGTCACCTATTCCGGTGGCGGCGTGCGTCAACGGCTGCTCGAGTCCCTGCTGTGCGGTGCCATCTCTCTCTCGGTTATGTCGGGGATGGATATGCTCGGCATTCCGGCTACCGCATCTGGATTCGTTGGCGGCTCCATCGGTTTTCTCGGCGTAGAGAAGATCCGCGAGTTCGCAGCCCGCATGCTGGATCGGAGGTTTGGCAATGACGCGAATTGAGCGAACTTCAGCAGATGGGGTGATGCTGATGCATTACTTCGAGAGTTGCCAGCTGAAGGCGTACCCCGATCACGGCAGTAAAAACGGCGAGCCGTGGACCATCGGGTGGGGGCACACCGGCCCAGAGGTCAAGCCAGGGTTGGTGTGGACTCAGCAGCAAGCGGATGAAGCCTTTATTGCCGACCTGCGCCACTTTGAGCGCGGGGTGGCATCTCTGGTTAACGTGCCGCTGACTCAGGGGCAGTTCGACGCGCTGGTGAGCTTTGCCTATAACGTCGGCCTTGATATCGACAGCGACACCATTGCCGAGGGGCTGGGTGACTCTACCCTGTTGCGCAAGCTGAATGCGGGTGATTACGCAGGTGCTGCCCTTGAGTTCCTTAAGTGGAACAAGAACGACGGCAAACCGATGCGCGGACTGACCCGCCGCCGCCACGCTGAGATGGGGCGGTTTAACGGCATGAGCGGCCGCGCCGCCATCAAGTATGGAGTGGCGGCAGCATGAATGCGGTCAGGCTATTCCTCAAGGCGCACCCTGTGTTGTGGTTTGTGCTGCGCCAGGCAGTGATGTTCTTTCTGGTGTGGCTTCTTTATCAGCAAGGCTACTCGAAGGGAGCTCACGATAAGGAGCTGGAGTGGTCTGCCAAGTGGAACGAGCAGGCTGCCGAACTGGCGACGGTGAGGGCGGATGCCGAGGTGGCCGCCCGCGAGGCTGAGCAGCGCCGTCAGGCAGATATCGAGAGGGTGAGGGCTGATGCAGAAAAACAGATTGCCAGTGCTGAGCGCGATGCTGTTGCCGCTGATGCTGTTGCTGTCGGGCTGCGCGAGCAAGCCGGGCGATTGGCCAAGCGAGCCAGTCAGTGCGCCAGCGATTCCGGCGCTGCCCAGTCAGGCGATGCAGCCGGACAGTCCGCCGTGGTGCTCGCCGACCTGCTCGGCCGGGCTGATGCGCGAGCGGGAGAGTTGGCAAGAGCGTATGACCGCGCTCGAGCATCAGGCCTGGCCTGCCAAAGAGCCTACTTCTCCCTGACCAATCCCGATTAACCAATTGCCGCACCGAGTCACTCTCCAAACTGACGGGTCGTCCCGTGTAACTGCGTCCGGTGCGGCGCCCTATTTGAAGCGATATCCATGCCTCCACGTATCAAGCAGATCTGCCGGGCCAAAGGGTGTCATGCCCTGACCGATGCTCCGGGTGGATATTGTGCCGATCATGCTGGTCAGGCTGTCGGCTGGCGGCGCGTTTCCGCCAAGTCATCTGCCGAGCGTGGCTATGGTGCCAGCTGGCGCAAGCGGCGCGAGCGCATCATGCAGCGCGATCGCGGGCTGTGTCAGCCCTGCATTCGCAAGGGCATCATCACCTCAGCCAGTGCCGTCGACCACATCGTGCCAAAGGCCGCAGGTGGCGTGGATGACGATACCAACCTCGAGGCCATCTGCCGGTGCTGCCACAAGCAGAAGACGCAGCAGGAGGCCTCTGCTGGCCGCCACGGGCAATCCTGAGGGGGAGGGGGGGATAAAATCCTTCCACCTTTTCGCCTCCGTGACTGCCAGCCCGGCCAAATTTTTATACCCGCGAAATTAAAAATTTAAATGGAGGGCGCGATGGCAGGGGCACCAAGAGCGCCTGGTCAAGGTCGCAAGCCCAAACCGACGGCGCTGAAGCGGCTGGCTGGCAACCCCGGCAAGCGCTCGCTGAACAACGCCGAGCCAACCTTCACCCCGCTGCTCTATGTCGAATGCCCCGAATGGCTGGCAGAGGATCAGTGGGCTCCGACCATGTGGGAGCTGGTGATCCGTGAGCTCTGCGGTGCCGAGGTGCTCTGCGTCACCGATCTGCACAACCTCGAGGCATTCTGCGCCGCCTACTCGCGCTGGCGCAGAGCCGAAATCGAGATCGCCAAACACGGCCTGGTTGTCGAAGGGGCAACCGGCGGGCCGGTCAAAAACCCCGCCTGTACGGTGGCCAACGAATCACTCAAGCAGATGACCAGCTACGGCTCGCTGCTTGGGCTGGACCCGTCCAGCCGCTCACGCCTGATCGGAGGCAACAAGAAACAGGGAGGGGGGAACCCGTTCGCAGCTTTGTAGGGATGACCGATGGCAACACGCAAAAGTTATCCCTATGTCAACGTGGCGAACGGCTACGCCCGCGACGTGGTGCGCGGCAATATCCCTGCCTGTCGCTACGTCATCCAGGCCTGCCAGCGCCACCTCGATGATCTGGCCAAAGAGAAGTCGGCCAAGTTTCGGTTTCGGTTCGACAAGGACAAGGCAGAGCGGGCCGCTACCTTCGTTCAGCTCATGCCACACACAAAAGGGGAGTGGGCCTTCAAGCGCCAGACCCTGAACCTCGAGCCGTGGCAGATGTTCATCATCTGCAGCGTGTTTGGCTGGGTGCGCAAGGGCAGCGGCCTGCGCCGCTTTCGCGAGGTCTACAACGAGATCCCGCGTAAAAACGGCAAGTCGGCGCTCTCTGCTCCGGTCGGCCTCTACTGCTTCGCGGCAGACAACGAATTCGGCGCCGAGGTCTACTCCGGTGCCACCACAGAAAAACAGGCGTGGGAGGTGTTTCGCCCCGCCCGCCTGATGGCCAAGCGCACCCAGGCGCTGCTCGATCACTTCGGTATCGAGGTCAACGCCAGCAACCTGAATATCCCGTCTGACGGCGCCCGCTTCGAGCCGCTGATCGGCAACCCTGGTGATGGTCAGTCGCCATCCTGCGCCATCGTGGACGAATACCACGAACACGACACGGATGACCTCTACACCACCATGATCACCGGTATGGGCGCCCGCCGCCAACCGCTGATGTGGGTCATCACCACCGCCGGCTACAACATCGACGGCCCCTGCTACGACAAGCGGCGGGAAGTGATTGAGATGCTGGCGGGCACAGTGCCGGATGATGAGCTGTTCGGCATCATCTACACCATTGACGAGGGTGACGACTGGACGGATCCCAAGGTGCTGGCCAAGGCCAACCCGAACATGGGCGTCTCCGTCTACGCTGAATACCTGCTGGCGCAGCAGGCCAAGGCCATCAAGTCCGCCCGCTTTGCCAACATCTTCAAGACCAAGCACCTAAACGTCTGGGTGTCGGCCAAAACCGCCTACTACAACATGGAGGCGTGGAAGGCCTGCGAAGATCGCAGCCTGACGCTGGAGCAGTTCGAAGGGCAGGAGCTGATCCTCTCGTTCGACCTTGCCCGCAAGCTCGACATGAACTCCATGGCTCGCCTGTTCTGGCGAGATATTGACGGAAAACGCCACTACTACTCGATCGCCCCAGAGTTCTGGGTGCCGGAAGATACGGCCTTCAACACCGACAACCGGCGGCTGGCAGAGCGTTACCAGAAGTGGATGAACCTGGGCGAGCTCAGCACCACAGAGGGTGCCGAGATCGACTATCGCGAAATCCTGGCCGTAGCCAAAGAGGCCGCAGCCAGTGGCAACGTGCTGGAAGTCCCGCTCGACCCGGCAGGCGCCACCGCGCTGGCTCACGATCTGGCAGATGATGGATTGACCCCCATCTCAATCACCCAGAACTACACCAACATGAGCGACCCGATGCGAGAGCTGGAGGCCGCCATTCAGTCCGGCCGTTTCCATCACGATGGCAACAGCCTGATGACATGGTGTATCGGCAACGTGATCGGCAAGAACCTGCCCGGTAACGATGATGTGGTGCGCCCGGTCAAAGAGTCTGCCGATCAGAAAATTGACGGCGCTGTCGCGCTCATGATGGCCATCGGCCGCGCCATGGTCGCGGGTCGCGGCAATACCAAATCCATTTACGAAACCACGGACGTCCTATGCTGATGAACATCGTCGCCTTTCTGGTGGGCCTGCTGGGTGCCGCCGCGCTGACCTATGGCGCATGGCTCTGGTCTGCCCCGCTCGGTTGGGTGGTCGGTGGCCTGCTGGCGCTGGGCTGGTCTGCCTGGTTGAGCCGCGCCATCGCCTGGCACAAGTACAATAAACAGAGCGGGGGTGGCTGATGTTCTTCCCATTCCTGTTTGAGCGCAGGGGTGGCGGCGGCAACTTCAGTCAGTGGATCTCGAGCGTAGGGGCGCGGCGCAGCAAGGCTGGTGTCATGGTCACGCCGGAGTCTGCGCTGGCGCAAGGCACTGTCCGCGCCTGCGTCACCCTGCTGGCTGAATCCATTGCGCAGCTGCCGTGCGAGCTCTACCAACGCAGCGACGACAGCCGCACTCGTGCGACCGACCACCCGCTGTACGACATTATCCACGCCTGCCCCAACCAGAAAGACACCAGCTTCGAATTCAACGAGCAGCGCATGGGCCACCTCGGCCTGCGCGGCAACAGCTACAGCCTGATCGAGCGCAGTGGCGACGGCTACATCACCGAGCTGATCCCGGTCAACCCGGACAAGATGATGGTGCTTAAGGGGCCTGACGGGCTGCCTTACTACCAGTTGCTCGATGGCAGCAACCAGATCCTGCCGATGCGGATGGTACACCACGTCAAGGCCTTCAGTCTGGATGGCTACCTCGGCGTCTCGCCGATCCAGAGCAACCCGGATGCGATCGGGCTTGCCATGGCAGTGGATGAGCATGCCGGCTCGGTATTTGCCAATGGCACCACACTGTCTGGCGTTATTGAGGCGCCAAATAAGCCACTTGGAACCCAAGATCTTCTTGATAATTTCAGAAATAAATTTATCGAGACTTACTCCGGGGCGCGCAACTCCTTCGGTGTAGCGATCCTGCAGGAGGGGATGCAGTACAAACAGATGGCGATGACCAACGAGCAGAGCCAACTGCTCGAGTCGCGCAAATATGGCGCCATCGAAATCTGCCGCCTATACAAAGTGCCGCCGCACATGATCGGCGAGCTGGATCGGGCAACCAACAACAACATCGAGCATCAGGGGCTGCAGTTTGTCATCTACACCCTGCTGCCTTGGGTCAAGCGCATCGAGGCCGCCATGATGCGTGACCTGCTACTGCCGAGTGAGCGCAAAGACCTCTATATCGAGTTCAACCTCTCCGGCCTGCTGCGGGCAGACCAGAAGTCCCGTTACGAGTCATACGCCCTCGGTCGCCAGTGGGGCTGGCTCAGCGTCAACGATATCCGCCGGTTGGAAAACCTGCCCCCGATCCAGGGTGGTGATATCTACCTGACCCCGCTCAACATGGTCTCTACTGGCAAGCTGCCGCAAGGCATCGGCCAGGCGACCCAGGAACAAATCAGGAAAATCGAGGCCATCCTATGCCGAAGCTGATGATCAACTACCCGCACCTGGCCAGCCAGGTGTTCGGGGTGCCGCTCTATGTCACCCAAGAGGTGCTGGCAGGGGTCAAGAGCCTGCTGATGCCCCGCATGATGGGAAGTCAGATTGAGGTGATGGCCGCCGATGACCTGCCGGATGTGCTGGAGCCCAAACAGCTCGAGGCCCGCAGCGAATCGCAGTACCGCGTGGAAGGGCTGGCGGTGATCCCGCTGCACGGCATTCTGGTAGCTCGGCGCGGTCAAATCGATGGCGCCTGCACCGAACTGACCAGTTACGAGTGGGCGCGGTCGCAGATCGCTACGGCCCTCGCCGACGAGCGGGTCAAAGAGATTGTGCTCGATATCAACTCCGGCGGTGGCCATGCGGTCGGCTGCAAGGAGCTGGCCGACTACATCTATGCCAAGCGCAGCGTCAAGCCGATCACTGCGCTGGTCAACTTCTCTGCCTACTCGGCGGCCTACTTCATCGCTTCCGCATGCAGCAAGGTGGTGGTCAGTGAAACCGGCGGCTGCGGCTCCATTGGCGTCATCATGGAGCACATGGAGGTGAGCAAGTGGGAGGAAGAGGTGGGGCTCAAGTTCACCACCTTCTACCGCGGTGACCGCAAAAAGGACGGCACCCCCCATGAGCCCCTCAGCGATGGCGCCATGGCGGCCATCAACCACCGCATGGATCAGGCCTACGACCTGTTTATCAGCTCGGTGGCCCTCTATCGCGGCCTGTCAGTCGAGCAGGTGAAAGCCACCGAGGCCACCCTCTACAGCGGGGCCGAAGCGGTCAGCAACGGGCTGGCCGATGAGCTGGCCAACCCGCAGGATTATCTCAACGGCCTGGCCGCCAGTGTGGCCAAGTCGGCAAAACCGGCGCAAAGCATCGGCCTGCGGGCCCGCGCCATCGAAATTCAGTGCCAACTCTAGCCCAGCGGCGGAGAACATCCCAACAAGCCCCGAAAGGGGCTTTTTTTATGTCCAAAGGAAACCAATCGATGAAGACTATCGAAGCCCTCCGCCGCGAGCGTGGCGAAATCGCCGCCCAGGTCAACGCCTTGGCGCAACTCGAAGCCAGCGGTACAGCTCTTACCGATGAGCAGCTGCAGCAGTTTGCTGACCTTGAGAGCGAAGCGAACAAGATCAGCGCCGCCATCGCCCGCCAAGAGAGCGCTGAGCGCCTGATGGCGCAGCAGGCTGTACCTGTCAATGCTCACGGCTCTCAGGCGCCTCCGGCCGTCCATGTGAAGCAGGAACTGAAACAGTATCCCGGCGCAGGCTTCGCCCGTATGGCAATGTCTATCGCCGCCAGCAAGGGCGACATGCAGCAGGCTGAGAAGTTTGCCGCCACCGAGATCGGTGATCAGCAGGTGGCCATGGCCATTAGCACCGCCGCCGGTTCCGGTGGTGCGCTGATCCCCGAGAACCTGCACTCCGAAGTGATCGAGCTGTTGCGTCCCAAGACCATTGTGCGCAAGCTGGGCGCCCGTGTACTGCCGCTGCCCAATGGCAACCTCTCTCTGCCACGCATGAGTGGCGGCGCTCAGTCCAGCTACGTTGGCGAGGGCTCTGATGCCAACAGCAGCGCCAGCCAGTTCAACGATGTGAAGCTGTCTGCAAAGACCATGATCACCCTGGTTCCTATCAGTAACCAGCTGATTGGTCGCGCCGGCTACAGCGTCGAGCAGCTGGTGCTGAGCGACATGATCGCCGCCATGGCGGTGCGCGAGGATAAAGCCTTCCTGCGCGATGACGGCACGGGAAACACCCCGACCGGCTTCAAGAAGGTCGCGACCGACAATAGCCGCACCGTCGAGTGGACCGGCACTGCCGACATGAAGACCATCGACGCCTATCTCGACAGCCTGATCCTCCTGCTGATGAGCTCCAACAGCCTGATGGTCAATCCGGGCTGGGGTATGAGCCCGCGCACCTGGATGAAGCTGTTCGGCCTGCGCGATGGCAACGGCAACAAGGTCTATCCGGAGATGGCGCAAGGCCTGCTCAAGGGCTACCCCATTGCGCACACCAACACCATCCCGGCAAACCTCGGCACCGGTACCAACGAGTCGGAGATCTACTTCGCCGACTGGAACGACGTGGTGATCGGCGAGCAGGACAACATGACCATCGACTTCTCCACCGAAGCCACCTACAAGGACACCAACGGCGATCTGGTCAGCGCCTTCTCCCGCAACCAGTCGCTGATCCGCCTGGTCGGCAACCACGATGTGGGCTTCCGTCATCCGGAAGGTCTGGCGCTGGGTACCAAGGTCACCTGGTAAGGCCGCAGCAGGGCGCCGCACTGGCGCCCTCTCTCATCCCCTTGTAACAAGGAGCCGACATGGCCAAGCCACCGAAAGGCCCTCGCGCAGGGCAGGCATCTGCCACTGACGCCGATCGCGAGCAGAGGAGCGGCGAACTGCCGCAGGAGCCGACCAGCAATGCAACTGACACCCCCCAACCCGATGCCGATGCAGGTACCGGGCAAGATCCCCACGCCGGAACTGGCGACGGCGATGAATCGGATTCTGACCACCACGCAGCAGGCCAAGCGCCAGGCGATGCAGCCGGAGCTGGCCCCGCGCTGCTGACTGGTGATCAGCCCGCTGGCGCCACTGACGCCGATCACGAGCAGAGGAGCGGCGATGAGCCGGCCCCCCTTCCTGATGAGCGGGTGCTGGTTCGCTTCACCGGCCCGTGGAAGAACTACAGCCGCGGCGATATCACCCGCCTGTCACCGGCTGAAGCCGAACTGGTGATCAAGAAAGCACTGGCGGAAGCCGAGCCGGAACAAGCTGAGGAGTAGTTATGTCGTGGATCACGCTGGAAGAGGTGAAGCACCAGTGCCGCCTCGAAGATGATGACGCCAGCCAGGATCTGCTGCTTAACCTCTACATCGTGGCCGCCCGCCGGGCTATCGAGCAGCACACCGATCGGGAGCTGCTCGATGCGCCGATGGCTGAGATGACGCCTCGCCAGCTGGTGATCAGTGATGACATCAAGGCAGCAGGCCTGCTGATGGTCGCGCACTGGTTCAACAACCGCGAGGCGGTATCCGACTTCGAGAAGGTTGAGGTTCCCTTTGCGCTTCGCTACCTGATTGGCCCCTACACCAGGATGCCGATATGAAGATCCGCCAGTCATCAGTCGTCAACGCTATGCGTCCGCCAAGCGCCGGCGAGCTCAAGCAGCGTCTGCAGATCAGGCTGGTTACAGAGGTTCCTGACGACAACTTCTCCACGCGCCCCGAGTACCACGACCAGATCACCGTCTGGGGAAAGCTGATGCCTGTCACCGGCGGCATCTACATGGCCGGGGTACAGATTGACGAGAAGGTGACGCACAAATGCCTGATCCGCTGGCGCCAGCTCACCGGTGACCACCAGATGGTACATAAGGATGCCGTCTATCGGGTGAAGCGCTGCGAGCCGCTCAACGGCGAAACTGTCTGGGCGCTGGTCGAACTTGAGCAGCTGGATCTTCCGACATAACGAGAGGTCGCCATGTCGTTTGAGAACTCCAACTCCGGTATCTACCTCCACGTTGATTTCCCTGACGCTCAGGAGATCCGCTTCAACAAGGCCCGCGTCAGGCGGGCATTTGTCGATATCGGCCGCACCCTGCTGCGTGACAACCGACGTGCTGTGGCGCGGCGGGCCATCTCCAGTGCAGGGCAAGCTCCTGGCTACCAGTCCGGCGATCTGGCCAAGTCGATCGGCTACTTCGTGCCGCGAGCGACCGCCAGCCGCCCGGGCTTCATGGTTAAGGTCAGCCACAACAAGGGCGAGGGGGCATCGAAAGACATCCCGAGCGACGGCTTTTACCCGGCATACCTCTTTTACGGGGTCAGGCGTGGCGCCCAGCGGGTCAAGAGCCACCGCAAGGGGGCCAGCGGCGGATCGCCATGGCGTATCGCCCCCCGTGCGAACTACTTCGCCAAAACCCTCAAATACCGCAGCTACGAAATCCAGCGAACCCTGTTCACTGCGCTGCGGGCATCGGTCAGGCCGGAGAAACAGACATGAAGATAAGCCCGCTGATTGCGGCCATTCGCCAGCGCTGCCCCATGTTTGGTGGCAGGGTCGCCGGAGCGTCCGAGTTCAAGCCGCTGGCCGAGAACAACAAGCTGGCCCTGCCAGCCGCCTATGTCATCCCCCTCGATGACAACGCAGAAGAGAACCGCAGCCAGACCGACTACTGGCAGAAGATCACCGACGCTTTCGCAGTGGTAGTGGTGGTCAACAACACCCAGGACGCTCGCGGGCAAGCCTCTGTTGATGTGATAGAGGATGCGCGAGAGGCGCTCTGGAAGACCCTGATTGGCTGGTCGCCTGACGAGAAGAAGTACGACGGCATTACCTATCAGGGCGGCAACCTGCTCGATATGAATCGGGCGCACCTCTACTACCAGTTCGAATTCTCGGCCGAATTCGAGATCGGCCCGGAAGATACCCGCCAATGGGCTGACCTTGAAGAGTTGCCATCGTTCGATGGCGTTGATGCCAATAACCCAGCCAAAGGGTTTGGCATCGATTTGATAGACCCGGGCAGCGGGCCTGACGGTGTTATCGAGTTCCAATTCCAGATAAATCCGGAGCAATAAATGTTCGTCAAACCCAATGACGGTCGATCGGTCCCCGATCCTGACCGCGGCGACCTGCTGCCTGCAGAAGGGCGGGAGGTGAGCGCCAACCAGTATTGGTATCGCCGCCAGCTTGATGGCGATGTCGTCATCGAAACTCCGGAGGAACCAGCGCCGGAGTCTGAGCAAGAGCCTACAGCCGAGGCTGCGCCTCAGGTACCGGTCAGCAAGAAGGGAGCAAAATAATGGTCAGCTTCAATAATGTTCCCGCCGATCTGCGGGTGCCGCTGTTCTATGCGGAGATGGACAACTCGGCGGCCAATAGCGCCAGCGAAACCCTGCGGGCGCTGGTGCTTGGGCATGGCCTGGCAACCATCACCACCGGCAAGAACCAGCTGCAGCAGATCACCAACCCTGCCCAGGCGGCAGGTCTGGTCGGTGCCGGCAGCCAGCTGGCCGCCATGGTGGCCGCCTATCGCAATGTCGATTCGTTCGGTGAACTGTGGCTGATCGACGTGCCCGAACCCAGCGCAGGCGCCGCCGCGACAGCCACAATCACGGTTACCGGCACTGCCATCTCCTCCGGTGTCGTCTCTCTCTACATCGCGGGCAAGCGCGTTCAGGCTGGAGTGTCTGCAGCTGATGCTCCTACTGTAGTGGCAGCAAGTATCAAGGCCGCTATTGACAAGGACGCCAGCCTGCCGGTGACAGCCTCCGTCTCTGCTGGCGTAGTGACTCTCACTGCGAAATGGAAGGGGTTGACCGGTAACGACATCAACCTCGCACTCAACTATCGCGGCGTGATGGGTGGGGAATCCCTGCCGAATGGCATCAACGTGGCACTGCCTGCCCAGTCATGCCTGAGCGGGGGCGCCGGATCTCCAGATCTTACCGCGGCCATTGCCGCCATGGGTGATGAGCCGTTCGACTTTATTGCCACCCCCTGGCACGACAGCGGCTCGCTGGATGTGCTGGAGGCGGAGATGAACGACGGCACCGGCCGCTGGTCTTGGCTGCGTCAAATCTACGGCCATCTCTACAGCGCCAAGCGCGGCACGCTCTCTGAACTCTCAACCTTCGGCAAGGCCCGCAACGGCCAGCACATCACCACGATCGGCGTCGAGCCGCTGACGGCTGCCTCTCCTTACGAAGTGGCGGCTGCCAGCTGCGCCCGCAATGCGGTGTTTATCCGCATCGACCCGGCACGGCCGACCCAGACCGGCGAACTGAACGGCCTGCTGCCGGCACCGACCGGCAAGCGCTTCACCATTTCCGAGCGGCAGGTACTGCTGACCAGTGGCATCGCCACCCAGACGGCCAGCTCTGGCGTGATGATGGTCGAACGGGCGATCACCATGTACCAGCGCAACAAGTACGGCGCGGCAGACAACTCCTATCTCGACAGCGAGACCCTGCACACCTCCGCCTACGTGATCCGCCGTCTGCGCACCCTAGTGACCAGTAAATATGGCCGCCACAAGTTGGCCAACGACGGTACCCGCTTCGGCGAGGGTCAGGCCATCGTCACTCCGGCGGTGATCAAGGGCGAGCTCAACGGTGAATACCGCATCATGGAGCGCCTCGGGATCGTCGAGAACAGCGAGCTGTTTGCCAAGTACCTGATCGTGGAGCGAGACGGCGACTCTGGTCGGGTCAACGTGCTGTTCCCGCCAGACTACGTCAACGGCCTGCGCATCTTTGCACTGCTCAACCAGTTCCGTCTGCAATATCAGGAGGCTGCATAAATGGCCCGCATCGCAGGTACTACCTACATCAAGGTTGACGGCGAGCAGCTGTCGCTGACAGGGGGGATGGAAGTCCCCCTCAACCTCAAGGTCAAGGAGACCATCACCGATCTCGGCGGAGGCAATGACTACAAGGAGACGCACCGCGCACCCTACATGAAGGGGACATTCAAGGTGCCCAAGGGCTTTCCGCTGAAGAAGATCATCGAGGGTGACAACATGACCATCACCTCCGAGCTGGCAAATGGCTGGGTCCATGTGCTGAAAAATGCCTGGCTCGAAGGTGAGGCCAACTACAACCCCGAAGATGGCACCGTCGATCTGCAATTCAACGCCGAAGAGGGCTTCTTTCAATGAACCATAAAATCATCACGCTATCTGCCCCTATTCAGGCGCACGGCGAGCCGGTCGCCAAGCTGGAGCTTAAAAAGCCGACTGGTGAGCAGGTTTGCCGCCTTGGCCTGCCCTACACCATGACCCCCGAAGGGGAGGTCAGCATCAACATGAAAAAGGTGAAGGGCTATCTGATCGAGCTGTGCGCTATCCCGGCCAGCGCCGTGGAGCAGATTGAGCCTGCCGACCTCAACAATGCAGCCTGGGAAGTAGCCGGTTTTTTCCTGAAGGGGTAACCGAGCGCGACATTCTCGACCGCTACTTCGATATGGCGCGGTGGTGGAAGGCTGGTGATCCAATTGCCTTCCTTCACCATGACTTTGACGCGCTGGATTTGATGGAGCGGCAGTGTGAGCGGCTGATCAAGGCCGAAAATAGGTGAGTTATGGCCAATGAATTTCAACTGAAAGCCCTGATCACCGGTGTGGACAAGCTCTCTCCGGCGCTCAAGGGTATCCGCAAAAACATCAAAGGTTGGCAGCGAGACCTCCAGAGTGCGGGTGATGGTGCCCCAGCAATTGCCGCTGGTCTGGCAGCTGCCGTGGGCGGAAGTATTGCAGCCTTTGCCCAGTCAGAGAATGCCGCCACCGGGCTCAAAGTAGCGATGATGGATGCCAGCGGTTCGGTAGGCCCCGAATTCAAGAAGATCAACGATCTTGCAGTTGGACTTGGCAACAAGCTACCTGGTACCACCGCCGATTTTCAGAACATGATGACCATGCTGCAGCGCCAGGGTCTGAGTGCTGAAACCGTGCTTGGTGGGGTCGGTGAGGCCACGGCCTATCTGGCCGTACAGCTTGGCAAGGCTCCCGCAGCCGCGGCCGAGTTCGCCGCCAAGATGCAGGATGCAACTGGAACTGCATCAAAAGACATGATGAGCCTGTTCGATACCATCCAGAAAGCCTTCTACATGGGGGTGGATGACACCAACATGCTCAGCTTCTTCAGTAGCAGCAGCTCAATACTGAAGATGATCAACAAGGATGGGCTAAAAGCATCGCAGGCGCTGGCGCCGCTGGCGATCATGATGGACCAGATGGGGATGGCTGGTGAAGAGTCAGGTAACGCGCTCCGCAAGGTGCTGCAAGCCGGATTCGATAGCAAAAAAATTAAAGAAGCTAACCGTCTAATGAGCCGTAAGGGGATCAAGCTCGATTTCACCGACGGCAAGGGAGAATTTGGCGGCCTAGATAACCTGTTTTCACAATTGCAAAAGTTGCAATCTCTCACGAGCCAGCAGCAGTCTACCGTTATCAAACAGATCTTCGGAAACGATGATGGAACGATGAAGGTGGTCAGCGCTTTGATCAACAAAGGGAAGGCCGGTTATGACGAGATCCAGCAGAAGATGGCGCGACAGGCTAGTCTGCAGCAGCGGGTTGGCGCTCAGCTCCGCACTTTGAAAAACTTGTGGGATGCGATGACCGGCACGGCAGTCAACGGGCTGGCAGCGATTGGTGGCGCCTTCCAGGGTGAAGCAGAGAGTACCGCTACTAAGCTGGGTGATATGGCCAGTAAATTCAGTGAGTTTGCCACAGCTAACCCTCAGGTGATTCGCGGGGTGGTTGGGGTGGCAGCTGGTTTCGCGGCTCTCAAGCTGGTGCTCTATGCCTGCGGTGTTGCTGCCACATTCTTTGGCAACGCCCTGACGGCAACCCCGCTTGGTTTGATCCTGCGTGGCGTCGCCATGGCTGCAGGTTTGATTATCGCTAACTGGGGAACAATAGGCCCGTGGTTCCAGCGCACATGGGCCAGTATCGTTGGCTTTTTCAGTGCCGCATGGGAAGGAATCAAGGCGGTCAGCCTGGACGCCTGGGAGCTCATCAAGTCGGCATTCTTCAACTTTTCTCCGCTCGGCATCCTGATCAAGAACTGGGATCCCATCGTCGGGTATTTCCGCTCCTTGTGGGCGCAGATCAAGCCCTACATAGAACCACTGATGAATGGGGCTAAATGGGCGAGTGAAACCGCAAGCTCATTGGCGTCTGGAGCCAAAGGCGCATTCGGTAGTGCCGTTGACACTGTGGGAAGCTGGTTTGGCGGTTCTCCGCTCGGCAAGAACTCGCCGTTGTCATCGTCATCTCCGGCTGCTGGCGCCAATGCCGGTGGCGGCAGAGTGGCAGGCGAGATGGTTGTGCGCTTTGAAAACGCCCCGCAAAACATGCGCGTTGACGAAGGTAAAGCCTCTCCTGGCTGGTCAGTGTTACCGGATGTCGGATATTCACGTTATGCAACGAAGGGGTAGCGATGAGCAGGACAGACCGTTTGCAGCCTGCATCCTTTCGCGGGGTGGCGTTCAAGGTCGATAGTGATGACCTGCAAGTTGGTCGCCGCACTGTGCTCCATGAGTATCCCGGCCGCGACACCCCTAGCGTCGAGGACTTGGGGCGAGAAACCCGGGAATACGCCATATCGGCCTATCTGATCGGCCATGATTTTATCGCCGAGCGGGATCGGCTGATTGAGGCGTTGGAACAAGCTGGACCTGGTGACCTGGTGACCTGGTGACCTGGTGAGCCCCTGGCACTGGCAGATTCAGAACTTGCTCAGCGCACCATTAACCAATGCGTAGTGAGAGCTATTCGCTAGTACCAACACTCCCAACCACTTGGTCATGCGCCAGGTTTTTTATTAGTTGACGAGATAGTGCACAAGAACCACAATTACTGTCCTTTTGGTTAGAGAAGACATTATGGCTGCAGGCATACCAATTGAGAAAGCGCAACAATACCTTGAAGAGTTTGGAGCACTTCTTGTTGAGCATAAAAAACTCGACCCCTTCACAGAGAAGAGGGTTAGAGCAGAGCTGTCTGCCGCGCCAACACACACTACCAACGTAGTGCTGTCATACTTGGATGCCATAACGGGTAAGGTTGAAAGTGGATTACCCTACCTAAGGTCGTGCCTTGACGTGAATGTTAATGATGTCAATTTGGCAATGCACTACTACCAAATTCTTTTAAATACTTTCAGCTACAATGAACTCAGCAGAGTTAGCTATACATTGGCTGATAAATATCTCACCAAACGTTTTAGCCATGCTGCTTACAGTTGTGCGTATCGATATGGTGACCGGGATAAGTTAGCTCACTATATGGACATGCATATCAAACTTCTTTCTGAATCAGAAGGTCGGAGCAATGCCATGCAGCACAAGGACGAGCTTCTCGCGGAAATGGATAATTTCTACGATGCCACGCAATGCTCACCAGAACAGTTCAAGGCTCTGGCGTCAATCATTTGGACGTTACTTAGCGATCACAAAGTTACTACAGGTTTCGTTCAGCTTAGCAGTAGTGGATGCTATGTTGTTGACATCAGCGACTCCGAACCAAAAGCCATAGCAAAAATGAATTTTGAGCTTGCAGAAAAGGTGTGTTCCGAGCCAATGCTGGATGATTGCGCACTATTAGCGAGGTTTACCTCTCCTCGCCAGCTTCATACGGGGGTGAGCTACCGTGTCGGCAACAAGTGAACAGATTCTTGAAACGGCTCGCTTATGTCAGTCTGAAAACAATGAGAGTGGATTCAGAAGCGCTATTTCAAGGGCCTATTACAGCATGCTTCATGAGTCAATTGGCTCACTGACTGCCTTGCCGAATTTCACTCACGAGCATCACAAAAACACCGTAGGATACATGTCAAATCCGGCAGAGTGTAAATCTGAGCCATATCCTGCCATGACGCTAAAGTCATTAGCTTATGTTCTTAAGCAGTGTCGAGATGCTAGAAATGAAGCTGACTACGATTTGGTCAATGTGACCATTTCTCAAGAAATGGGACAAGTTGCAATAGAGACTGCTGAGCTCTACTTTGAAAAATGGGAGCAACTTAAATCAGCAAAAGCTTCTTAGTGATGACAATTCCACCATAACCCGCCACTCGGCGGGTTTACTTTTTCCTGATTACCCATGATTAGCAGTCAGTTACCACGAACTATACTGATCTTACGTACAGTTATCGAGGTGCGAGATC
>NZ_JAPDBM010000059.1:0-29580 GCF_027705265.1 Aeromonas sp. QDB11
ACTCAGTCCTTTGGGTGTGGCTTGTTTTGTTTGGCGACTAATCAGATCGCACAAACTGGACTGAGTTCCCTTCCTCCAGTGATCTACTATTCGGAACAGTTATTTAGGGAACTGGGGACGATTCAGGGCGCCGCTGTAGTCGTGGCAGGGGGGAGGATAGGCATCAACTCAGTCCTTTAGGTGTGGCTTGTTTGGTTTGGCGACTAATGAGATCGCACAAACTGGACTGAGTTCCCTTCCTCCAGTGATCTACTATTCGGAACAGCAATTTAGCAGGCTGCGCTTGCGATGTCCGACTTTCTCGTAGGTGGTCATACGGCGACTCCAGATAATACGGTAGGGGGGCCGTTTTGTTATCCGGCTTGAAGCCGTATGACCACTCCCTTCTGTGGGCAACTGTCAGGTGAATACCATCTTCATACAAATTTAACCAGAATGTCATATGTAATGCCGAGTTTGATTTTTGGCAAATTTTTAATTAAAAATCCCGCAGCGGTTTATTAGAGTGATGCGGGTTTTATAAAATGCATATGCATATCGTAAATGTAGATTCATAAAGAGAAACCGTCATCTACGACAATATTCTGCCCAGTCACATATCTGGATTGGTCTGACAACAAAAACATGATGCTACCTACAACATCTGAAACATCAAGCATTCCCGTTCCACAAGTCTGTTGTTTATATGCTTGACGAAAAATATCAGACTGATTATCAAATAACCCCCCTGGACTGACCAGATTAATTCTAAAACGACTGTCATTGACATATGCGACTACATATTTACTCAAGTGTTGTATAGCTGATTTTATTGCAGCATACTCCACTGGCATTGTCATTTTTGTATTTTGATAAATATCAAACTTAGGCGCAACTATGCCATATATGGATGATATATTGACTAATGAAAATGCTGTTTCGTGCTTTTTGAAATAAGAAGCGCATTGCTGGGTAAACAAAAAAGCACTACCAAGATGAAGAGACATATTTTCATTAAAGCTGGCAAATGATACATCAAAAAAATGCGAGCCATAGGTTTTGTTTCTCGGGTAGGTAGCATTGACTGCACCATCCATATGTTCCTGTTGTGCAAAGAACGCCTTGATGCTTACCTCACAGGTTACATCCAGCGATATCAACCTCAAATTTTCGTCTGCAGTATCGACACCCAGATTGATAAGACGTTGAGTCATTAAATCAACATTGATATCTGCCGCGATCACGTTAGCTCCTTGGTCCAGGATGGATGGCACCAGACGAGAACCCAGTAAACCACCTGCGCCTGCGACCAAAAAACACTTATTTTTTAACAAACCTTTCATTATTTCCATTCTCCTATAATAACCTCTGCCAGTTTGAAGTCATAAATATCATCAATGTCTACTGCTCGTTCTTTAGGCACTTCGATACTGGCTACTTTTCCCGAGAATATTCCATAATTTCCTAACACAAAGGCTGGAGTCGTCGAATATACCACAGTAGTAATATCAAATACTTGGGGGGTATCCTGACGACGAACAACTTCACAAGAGGGTTTATTTACTAACTCAATGAATCCATCCACTGTTTCCTTCACCATATTGAAATAGGGGCTGCGATTGGCTGGTGTGACGGAGATACAGATATCGGCATTCTGCTCATGACGTTTGGTAATAGCCGCCTCAACATCAAACACACTACGCAGAGGGCTGGTCGCTGGCAAACTGATAAAACCATCAAATGCCCCATAATGTGCAGTAACCCACTCAATGGCATGTCGCCAAGAAAGCCACTCCGGGCTGGTATCAGTCGCGAGCTCTGCAGGGCGTTCAATGACAACTGCTCCTAATGAGACTGCAACATATGCAATTGCTGGGTCATCCGTAGAGACAAATACCTGACTAATAGAAGGTGATGCCATAGCTGTTTCGATAGAATACTGTATCAAGGGTTTGCCCGCCAATGGGCGAATGTTTTTACCTGGCAATCCTTTTGAGCCACCTCGGGCGAAAATGAACGCGAAATTTTTCATCTGATTCGAGATCCGGTTACATGTTATCGATGATGAGAGTGTGCTTTGATCTGTTCAATCAGCGCAACCGTTTGTGTGGCATCATCGATAGAGATACTGTGATTTTTTGCACCCTGAATAAGATTGACAAAGTCGGTTATCATGCCGAGATACATTTTATTTTTATCCCAAGCAGGCTCACAATAAATGGCCTCAATACCGTTGGCCGAGCTCAATGAGACCGAGTTTTGAATAAGGTCCCACTCCAGCGTACCTTCACTGCCAATCACTCGGCATTTGCGATGCGCTTTTCGTTGGAGAAAATCCAGGTGAACAGTAGTAATGGTGCCCGTTGTGCCATCAAGCATGATATCTGCCATGTCCTCAACCGACAGACCAAGTTCTTCGGAGGAGAACAGACTTGAATATTTCACTTGAAGTGGCCCAAGCAGCCATTGGATATAATCGAGCTCATGGCTGAGCTCCAATAACACCCCGCCACCCAATTCCGCACGGGCGGAGACACTATGGCGGTAATCTTTGTTGGGGCGCCAATCGGGCAAATATTGTCCAATCTCGACATTAGCATAGTAGCAACGCCCCACTTTTTTCTCATCCAATAGTTCCTTCATGAGCAATGCTGACGGTAAATAGCGAAGACAGTATCCGACCGCAACAGGAGTATTATGCTCACGACTTGCAGCCTGGATGGCCTCGCAGTCTGCAAGTGATGCAGCGAGAGGTTTTTCAATCAAGACTGGAATACCGGCCTCTATCAGAGGGATTGCGTGAACCGCATGCAATGTCGCAGGGGAGGCTATGATTGCTAGTTCAATACGATGCTGAATCAATTCTTCTACCGAAGAAACAAATACATCGCAATCACTGACCTCGGCTGCGGCAACCTGACCACTTGCTGACATAGCGTAGATGGAAGCTAGAGGGTAGATGTATTTAATATTCTTTCTATGGCGAATAGATATATTACCTAGGCCAATGACTGCAATACGCTCCATTATGACTGTAATCCCAGAGTCGCAATATCAGACTGAGCCCTGTTGAAATCTTCCATCCTGCCAATATCCAGCCAATACTCATGAAGAGGAAACATAGATATCTTTTTATTTTTATACATATGTTTCTCAAGTAGAGTTGGCATATCAATACACTCTCCTTTCGGGACTGATTGCACAATATGAGGCGCAACGACATAGATACCAGCATTAACAAAAAAGTGATATACTGGTTTCTCAGTCATGCTTACAATATTATTTCCATCCCCAGTGACCACACCATAAGGAATTTGATAACTATACTCACGCACACACATTGTAGCATCTGAGCCATTCTTCACATGAAAATCGAGAAGACTATTAAAATCTATAGTAGTCAACACGTCACCATTCATTATGATTAGTGGCAAGCTAGGTAAATTGCTAGGTAATAGCCCTAATGCTCCACCAGTTCCCAACGGTTTTATTTCATGTATGTACGTAATATTTACACCCCATGCAGAGCCATCACCAAAATAACTGGTTATTAACTCTGGCATATAATGTGTAGAGATATAAATGTTTTTGAATCCGGCCTTAATAAATTGATTAAGCAGCGTCTCCAAAATTGGTTTATCACCTACTTTTAGCATAGGCTTCGGACATGCGTCCGTGAGAGGCTTTAATCGGGTTCCAAAGCCACCCGCCATGATCAATACAGGATTATCATAGCTCGGCTCCTTCGTTGTCTGCTCCCAAGTCTCAAGTCCGATCAACTGACAGGACTCATTAAGGATAGGTAAAGAGAGGATACTATAGGCGCGCATGGTCTCTAGTAGTTGCACATGTGATAAATGGGCCGACACTGTAATTGGGGTGCGATTCATAACCACGGTCACGCTTTGGGTCAACTCCACATTACTCAGAATCGCACGACGGATATCCCCATCGGTCACAACCCCGAGCAGATGCCGCTCTTCATCAACGACCAAGCAGATTCGCAATGCAGCTGCATTTATCACTGCCAATGCATCCCGCACAGTGTGCTTGGTGGACAACACGACTTTTTCCCAATCCTTACTCATTCAACTCTTCCTCTACTGCTTAATGGGCATAACAATACCTTTGGCAACATATGCGATCTGCGCCGTCCCCAACGAACGGGTCACATTGGCACCCGCACCAACAACGGCATCATCACCGATATCGATTCCCTGAATGACGGAAGCCCCCGTGCCAACATGTACGCGGCTCCCAGTGAACACCCCTCCGGATAAGACAGAGCCCGTGGCAATATGGTTATCGGCCCCAATTTGGCAATCATGATCCACGATGGCGCCTGTATTTATAATTGTGTTCGGGCCGATCCGGGATCCTGCTTGGATAATCGCCCCCGCCATGACCTGAACTCCTTCTGCTAACTCAGCGTAATTCGATACCATGGCATGCGGCGAAACAACTTGGGCGAAGCGATAGCCCAATGCTTGGTAATGGAAAAATTTTTCGGCTCTCAACACATGCCCAGGTAAAGAGCCAATGCCATTGACTAATTCAACTTCATTCGGAGAGAAGCTCAGAACCTTGCTTTCATCATTCCAACACGGAATATCAGCAAGTACGATACGTCCAGCCCCCAAGCTTGGAGTGACTAGAGCCACTGGGATTCGCCCTTGACTACGCAATATATCCACCAGCACTGAAGCATGTCCTCCAGCACCCAGAACAATCAGTGGCTTATTCATAGATCGGTTCACCCTCCAGATAGCTATGTTTTGCAGGTTGCCCTAGTAGCTGCCAGTAGGCATAGGGACTCATTCCATCGCCAGGGCGTTTGATGGCGAGATTGTTGGCACAGAGGATGGCGCCCTCCTCAATGTCGCAAGCAGCCACCAGGCTCTTGCGTGCGATCTCCTTGTTCTTGATCTCGCTCGGGCGTGGCCCCTTGATGCCATCCCCAAGTGCCAGTTCCACATCGCGGATCCCCTGCACCATGGCGGCCAGTTCATCGGGTTCTAGAGAAGCCTTGTGATCAGGCCCTTCCATGTTGCGATCCAGAGTGAAGTGCTTCTCGATAAGGCAGGCCCCTCGGGCCACCGCTGCAACGGGAATAGTGATGCCCTGGCTGTGATCCGAATAACCGACCGGCAACCGGAATGCGTGAGACAACGTATCCATGGCTTTGAGGTTGATATCCACCATGGGCGCCGGGTACTCGGTCGTGCAATGCAACAGGGTCACCTTGTTGGCAAGAGCTGCCTGACCGGCCTCGCTTGCATAGGCAGCCATGAAGGCGGCCTCACCGGGCTGCGCATCCTGCGGCGCGGTCAATCCGAAGGCTATCACCCCTAGGGCCGCCTCCACTTCTGCCAACGTGGCCATACCGGTCGAGACGATCAACTCGCAACTGGTGCGAGCATGGGCCAGTACGAAAGGCGCATTGGTCAGATCTCCGGACGGGATCTTGAGGGTCTGCAACTTCAACCTGTTCACCAGAAAGTCCAGGCTCTCGGTATCGAAGGCGGTAGACAAAAACGCGATACCGAGAGACTCGCAATGGGCGATCAGACGAAGATGGGCATCGAACGAAAGCTCAAGGCGGGAGAGCATGGCAAACTGGCTCTCTTCCTTGCCGGTGTTGGCGGTTTGATAAGCAGCCTGCTTGGCCTGGCGGGTCACCAGATTGGCCGCCTTGAAGGTCTGAAACTTGACGACATCGACGCCTGCCCGGTGGGCAGCATCGATCAGTGCCACGGCGAGTGCTTCGTCGCCATTATGGTTGACGCCGGCTTCGGCGATGATGCGGATCATGGCGACGGACTCCTGTCGAGATCATGGAACTGTTTGATGGTGGGGATGGCAAAATGCTTCAGGCGTGCCACGATTTGGCCGCTGGCGTCCCCTGCACCATAAGGATTGACATAAGCATCCGGGCCCATAGGCTGCAAGGCCTTGGCAATGCATTGCGTAATGACCTCAGCCTTCGCGTCGCAATGAAGCACACTCTTCGCTGCCAGGCGCCCTTGTTGGCGTTGGCCGATATTGATGGTCGGGACACCCAGAGAAGGCACTTCAATGATGCCGCTCGACGAGTTGCCGATCACGGCGGCACAGTGTTTCACCGCGCTCAGGTAACGTCTGTAACCCAAAGACGGGATGGCCAGCACGCGTGCAGGATTGGCTGCCGCATACTGCTCAAGCAGTGGAATGATGGCTCGGCCACCGTCATCTGCATTCGGGTACGTCAGGATAACCTGATGGTCGGGATAGTTATCCAACGCCGCCAGCAAGGCACTAAAACTCTCCCTGGCCGGTTCATCGGCCAGAGTCACGGGGTGATAGGTCACCACGAAGAACGGTGAGTCCAACGTAAACCCAAGAGAGGATTGCAGCTCGTCCATGGACAGCAGCGGTGTCTTGATGATGTGGTCCAGACCGACGGCACCTACGTTGAACACCCGCTCAGGCGCCTCCCCCAACTGAATGACACGCTGTCGATAGGGCTCGGCGGCCGTGAAGTGCAGGTAGCTCAACTTGGTAATGGCATGGCGAATGGCGTCGTCATAAGCCCCCTCGGTGATCTCGCCACCATGGAGGTGTGCTACCGGTATGCGCTGCAACATGGCCGCCTGGGCAGCAGCCAGCGCTTCAAAGCGATCCCCTAGGATCACCAGCACATCCGGTTGCAACCGGGCCAATGCATCTGCCAGCCCGAGCAAGGCCACGCCCATGCTTTTGACCACCCCCACAGAGGTATCGGAGGAGAGCAGCATCTCGATGCGCTCATCGATCTTGAAGCCATCCTGCTCTATCTGCTGATAGGTCAGGCCGAACTCGGGGGACAAGTGCGTACCCGAGACGATCAGCTTGAGCTCCAGGTCGGGATCCGCGGCAATGTCTTTCATCAACCAATAGAGCAGCCCGTATTCGGCGCGAGTACCGGTAAAGACGGCAATGGTGTTGGCCATGTTCAGACCTCGACAGGCGAGCTGGGCAGGTTGATCAGATGGGCTTCCAACCATTCGGCATTGCTAAGCTCCCCACGCAAGGCATGAGAGAACATGGGCAGGCGATGCATCAGCTTCCATACAGGCCGGGTCATGACACCAGCCTTGTTCAGCTCGGTCAGCAACGTATCCCGCTGGGTCTTATCTTCACAGACAATCGCATTGAGCCAGTAGTTGGAGCGTCCATAAGAAGGCTCGGTCACAAACTGGCATGCCTGTCCCTTGAAGAACTCGGCATAGTGCATGGCAAGCGCCCGCTTTTGCGCGAGGAATTGCGGCAGGGCTTCCATCTGGGCACATCCGAGGGCCGCATTCAGATTGGGCATCCGGTAGTTAAAGCCGGGTTCATCATGATAGAACTCGAACGGATGGGGTACCTTGGCGGTGGTGGTGATGTGCTTGGTGCGCGCCCCCTGTTCGGCATTCTGGCAGAGCACCATGCCACCACCACCCGTGGTGATGATCTTGTTGCCATTGAAACTCAGGGCGGAAAACGCACTCAGCGTCCCCGTGTGTTTGCCTTTGTAGTAGGAACCCAGGCTCTCGGCAGCATCTTCCACCAGGGCGATGCCCCAGGCCTCGCACACGGCCTGAAGCTCATCGAGTTCAACCGGATGACCCAAGGTGTGCATGGGCACGACGGCTTTGAGGCGGCGTCCGCTTGCCTTGTGGATCGCGCCTATCTCGGTGCGAGACGCATGCTCTTCCAACCAGTTGGCTAGGGCAACGGGGCACAGACCCAGGCTCTGGCGTGATACATCGACGAACACGGGTTCTGCGCCCATGTGATACAAGGCATTGCAGGTCGCCACAAAGGTCAGGGGCTGTGTGATCACCAGATCCCCTGCCTGCACACCTGCCATGTAGAGCGCGATATGCAGCGCCGCCGTGCCATTCATGGTGGCAACGGCACGGGCTGAACCGGTAAAGGTGGCTATTTGCTGCTCGAACTGCTCAACATAGGCTCCGACACTGGAAACGAAGGTGCTTTCGAGGGTATCGAGCACATATTGACGTTCATTGCCGACAAAGGTCGGGGCGTGAAGAGGGATGAAGTCATCGGTTTTGTAGGTATCACGAATAAAACGGATCAATTGAGTATGCATACCGATTCCTTACATCTTGCCGTCGAGATATTTGCCCGTTTCTTTGTGACCAAAATCCGGGATCATGGCGAAGAACAACTCGACGATCTCTTTCTTGTCCCAGGCGCGTTTTGTTTTCATGGCTGCAATGGTCTGCTCGAAATGGTTGAGCTGATCATTCTGATATGAGGGTTCATTCTTGATGATGCCCAGGTTCTCGAACCGGGCCATATCCAGCACTTCCTTGTCCGTGAAGAACTCTTCGAAGTCTTTTTCACCCGTGGTGTCACTCTCGGTAAAGAGGCAGGGCCACATCCCCTGCTCAGGCAAGCTCGCCATCAAGGCTCTGGCTTCATCCTCGTCCTTGCACAGATGCGGCTTGTAACCATGCTGCGCCAGATACTTCACGGCGATTTCGGCGAAGGTAATCAGGTGCAGGGATTCGCTGAGCTTGGGGAAGAAGATATCCCTGTTCTCACCAAAGATGCAGGACATCAGGCACAGCTCACCGGACTCCTGGGGGGTCACGAAGTAGCGTTTGATGTCGTTGGGGGCGACGATGGGCTGACGCTTTTGCAAACGCAGGTTGAAGCCATGCAGCAAGGAGCCATCGGAGAAGGCCACGTTGGCAAAGCGCGCGGTTGAAATGGCAATCTGTTCGCTGCGGCGCATCAGGAACATCTCCATGATGCGCTTGGACGCCCCCATCATGTTGACCGGATTGGCCGCCTTGTCCGTCGAAACACAGAAATACTTTTTCACTCCCATGTCGATGGAGTGCTGGATGGTTTTGTCCGTGTTGAAGACGTTGACATCGATCATGCGCATCAAGGTGAAAGGATCTTTCTCACTGCGTACATGTTTGAGCGCAGAAAGGTTGAGCACGTAATCATAGGCGCCGTCAGCTTTGATAAAGGCGTCATATTCAATGGAGCCGATATCCAGGGCGAACGTCTGGAAATCACCATCGATATACCCGAACGAGCTGCGGATATCGCGCACCAGCTCGACCATGTTGTTTTCGCTGATGTCGACGACATGCAATTTGCGTGGATTTCTCTTGAAGATCTCTTTGGTCACTGCCTGACCAATAGAGCCTGCCCCGCCCAATACCAAGAATCGGGAGTTCGTCACGGTTTGCCAGAGCAGTGTATCTACGTGTTGGACATCCCGAGTAAATAAGGAAATGTTACGACCAATAAGGGCAAGTATCTTGTCGTTCATTTTATGTCACCAGAGCAAGGCAAGAGAGTGAAGGTCATTACTATGAGAATGTCATCATTTCTCATCTTAAAAGAGGCTTATGGGCATAGTGCCTTTCATGCGTCTGCAACTTTGGGGCCAACTTTAGATTGTAATGACAATATATTATCTCGATTCAAGGATGTTACGGTCTGATCGATCTACAGATCTGCTCCACCGCATTGAGGGCTCTCGGGGTGAAGCGGTGCAGCTCATCCGAGTTGATCAAATCGAGTCGCCGATGCGCTACAGCGTCCAGATTGGGCCACTTTTGCCAGTGACGCAGGGCGTCAGGATCTTGACTCCCTGCCAGGATTAACGTGGGGTTGGCTCTGATCACCTGTTCCATGTCCACTTGAGGGTAGGGGGTCTTGGCATTCGCCATAATGTTGATCCCGCCGCAAAGCTCGATTGCCTGAGCAGGCCAGGCATTGCCACTGACGCTGGTGAGCGGCGGGTACCAGAGCTGGTAGAACACCTTGACGCCGGTTGGCTGGCCATAACGCTGTTGCAGGTCATACAGGTGCGCCAGATAGCGATCGGCGGCTTCGTCGGCACTCTTCTCCACACCCAGCAATTTGCCGAGAACCCTCATCTCGGTAGCCAGCGAGGCAAAATCGGTGGGCTCAGAGTAGAAAACCGGGATCCCTAGTTGTTCCAGCGGGGCCAGCATTCGTGACTGGGCCGAGCGCCAGCCGAGAATGAGATCCGGCTTTTGCGCCAGCAGCGCTTCGACATTGATGCTGCGATAATTGGCCACCTTGGGCTTGGTTTTCACCTCGAAGGGATAATCGGAGGCATCGTCGATAGCGACCAGCTTGTCACCGGCACCGATGTCATAAAGCAGCTCGGTAAGATGGGGAACTACGCTCACCACCCTGCTCGGTGTGGCCGCCAGCAGCGCACCGGGCAACCAGGCCAGCAGTGTGCAGGACAGCCAGGTCAGCAATCGCAGCCATCTAACCATGAAATAACCCTGCCACCGTGACAAGCAGCGCCAGCATCAACCAGCCCCAGCCCATTGCTTGCAGAATATTGAGTACCTTGCGCGGTGACTCGCCATCGGGGTCATTACCGCTGCCAAGTATCGGCCAGCGTTGCAAGGTTCCCTGATAATAGCGGGGGCCACCAAGGCGGATCCGGCACTTGCCAGCAAGTAGCGTCAGCAGCATCCCGATAGCGGGATAGGGCCAGAGCGCACCGCTTCGCAGCAGTTGAGTGGCCTGCCTGATACGGGGCAGCAGGAGCGGCAGTCCCAGCAGCAGGATAGTGGGGGCATTGAGTCCCTGATAGAGGGCGCTGGCGGCACGGCCAAAATAGCCAAAGGCGGGATCCTTCATGCTCCAGCCCTGGCTCATCAGCTGGGTCAGCCGCCAGAGCAGGGCTCCCTGCACCCCGGCGAGAGCGTACCCCAGCAGCGGGCCAGCCCATTGGCCGACCAGACGCAGGGCGCAACTTTCGGTCATCGCTTTGGTAATGCCCATGGCAGAAAGTTTGCTGGTCTCCCGCTTGAGCCAAGGGGCAGACTGCAATCGGGCCAGCGGCAGGGTCTCCTGCGTGGCGAGCGAGCGGGTGGCATGGGCGAGTTCGCGCAGCGGACGGGATTCGATCATCAGCAGCAGGAGCAACAGGTCAAACAGCGGCTCACTCAAGGCCAGATTGCGCAATGACCAGAGTCCGGCCGCGCAGGGAACCCAGACCACCAGCATCGCCAGCATGCCCGCTTGCAGCTGCTGGCGTGGTGTGCCATCGGCTCTGTGCACCTTGTGACCCAGTCGGGTCAGCAGGGGCGTGACGGCCGAGAGCCGCAGATGGGATGGCCACGGGATCACCGCCTCCAGCAGGGCTGCCCCCACCAGAATGGCCGCCGTCGTCGAGAAGAGGGCATCAGCTATCAGTTCGAGCGAGCCTGTTTCGATCACAGCTTGCCGAGCATCTTGATGATCATTTCGGCGGAGTGTTTACCCGCGACTTCGATAAAGGCATCAAAGGATTCAACCTGTTCCTTGCCAGCAATATCGGACATGGCGCGTACCACCAGATAGGGCACTTTGAACATGTGGCACACTTGGCCGATGGCGGCACCTTCCATCTCGACTGCCAGCATTTGCGGGAAGTCGGCGCGGGCCTTGGCGATGGCGTCCGGCTTGCACATGAACTGATCGCCGGTACAGATAAGGCCAACCTTGGTCTGATGCTTGCCCTGCTCGGCGATGCAATCCTCGGCGACAGCGATGAGCTTCTCGTCGCAGGGGAAGGCGACGGGCTGCTGCGCCATCTGGCCCATCTCGTAACCAAAGGCGGTCACGTCCACATCGTGAAAGCGCATCTCGCTGGCGATCACCACGTCACCGATGTGCAGATCCTGAGCAAAGCCGCCTGCAGAGCCGGTATTGATGACGCAGTCGGGAGCGAATTTTTCCAGCAGCAGACTGGTGGCCACGCTGGCGGCGACTTTACCTATGCCGGAGCGGGTCAGGATCACCTCTTTGCCTGCCAGCTCACCTTGATAGAACTCGCAGCCGCCCAGTTGCAGGGTGGTGGGGTTGCTCATCTGGCTGCGCAGCAGGGCTACTTCTTGCTCCATGGCGCCGATAATACCTACTTTCATTGCTGACCTCGTCTTGCTAGCCGTGTGGCTGAATTTAAGTTGCTGTAGATCATAACAAAAGATGGCGTCGGCGCCGAGAGGCGCAAGCGAAAGGGGAGATAAACGATGGCACGCCATATGGCGTGCCATCAGTTGCTAATTTAGCGTGGGAGGGAAACGAGTGGAGCGTTTAGCCGAGGGCGGTGTCGAGTGTCATCATCAGGGCAAAGCCCGCCATCAGGCCGAGGGTGGCATAGGTCTGATGACCGTTGCGGTGGGTCTCGGGGATCACCTCGTGGGAGACCACGAACAACATGGCACCGGCGGCGAGTCCTAGCCCTATCGGGTAGGCGATGGCAAGACCGCTGGAGAGCCCCACCCCGAGCAGGGCGCCTAACGGTTCCAGCAGGCCGCTGGCGATGGCTACCAGCACGGCGACAGAGGGGCGAAAACCGGCGGCGCACATGGCCAGCGCCACTGCCAGTCCTTCTGGAATATCCTGCAATGCGATGGCGGTGGTAAGCGGCAGCCCCACCGACATATCCCCCTGGGAGAAGCTCACCCCGATGGCCATCCCCTCCGGCAGGTTGTGCAGGGCGATGGCAAAGACGAACAGCCAGACCCGGGAGCACTGCTCGTGGCCGGGACCGCAGGGGCCGGTTTTGTCATGCTCGTGCGGGGTGAACTGATCCAGCCCCAGCATCAACAGCACCCCGAGGGTCATGCCGACAACCACCACGGCGGCGGCATTAAAGCCGTTGCCGGTGATCCCCTCGGCGGCTTCCAGCCCCGGCAGCAGCAGGGAGAAGGCACTGGCGGCCAGCATCATGCCAGCGGCAAAGCCCAACATGGTGTCCTCAACCTTTTGCGGCACAGCCCGCAGGAACAGGGCGGGCAGGGCGCCAATGGCGGTGGCGGCAAAACCGGCTGCTCCCCCGATCAGGCCGTAGCGCACCCCGCTGGTTACGTCGCCGGTCGCCAACATGATCAGGCTCTGTAGCAACAGGAGCAACACCGCGACCAGCGCGATAAAGAGGCCGCGAGCAGTGAGCGGGCGGCTTTGCATCTGGCTGCGCAGTTGCTGTGACCAGGATAACGGGGGGAGGGCAGAGAGATGGTCCATGACATGACCTCGGATGTGCAAAGTGGATGGTGGCATTACATCGACTCGGCAGCCCCTTGTCCATGTCTGCAAGACGATTGCCGCTATCGGAAAAGCGAGGGAGACATTTATCCAGGCAATATGGGTAGCTTAATCAGCAGCCAAAGGCTGGCGGTGAGAGGGGGGGCGGAAATGCTTGAAGTGGGTGTTGAGTGGCAAATGGGGATGTATCGCCATACTTTTAAACAGAAGGTTGATGTCGGCACCTGAAGGTCGGATGTCAGAGACAAAAAAACCGGCTTGCGCCGGTTTTTTTATGTTGGTGAATGCTGGGGAGCTGGCTTATTTGGCCAGGGATTCCGGCAGCTCTTCACGGATCTTGCCGAGCATCTCTTTCAGGACGCGCGGGTTGGCAACCACGATGTTGCCGGAGTTTTCGTAGTTGTGACCACCGACGAAGTCGGTGACGATGGCGCCAGCTTCTTTGGCCAGCAGTTCACCGGCAGCGGTGTCCCACGGCTTCAGGCCGATTTCCCAGAAACCATCGACGCGACCGGCAGCCACATAGGCCAGATCCAGCGCGGCAGAACCGGAGCGACGGATGTCGGCACATTCGATGAACATGCTTTGGAACATCTTCAGGTACGGCTCGATGTGATGCTTTTGCTTATAGGGGAAACCGGTTGCCAGCACGGTGCCAGCCAGCTCTTTGGCTTTGCCGACACGGATGCGGTAGCCGTTCAGCTGGGCGCCGTTACCACGGGTAGCAGTGAACAGTTCGTCACGGATGGGATCATAAACAACGGCTTGTTCGGTTTTGCCTTTCACGCGCAGCGCGACGGAAACGGCAAAGTGCGGAATGCCTTTGACAAGGTTGGTTGTGCCATCCAGTGGGTCAATGATCCATTGGTAGTCCGGATTGGTACCGGCAATCTCACCAGACTCTTCAGCAACAATGCTGTGCTCCGGGTAAGATTTTTTGATGGTGTGAATGATGGCCGCTTCGGCTTCACGGTCAACGTTGGTCACGAAGTCATTGCTGCCTTTTTGGATAGCCTCAATGTTCTCGGGCTGGGAGAAGGCTTTTACTACAACTTGACCGGCGTTGCGCGCAGCGCGCACGGCGATATTCAGCATCGGATGCATAGGTTCACCACTGGATGTTAAAGAACGGGGGATAAAAGGACGCGGTATGATACCAGTATTTTGTGCGATGGCAACTGTTATCCCCCTACGACCAATTGATTAGCACTGCCAGATTTGACGGCTCCAATATAGACCAGATCTGCGCTAGTCTTATCCCAGCAGCCTGATACCGGCTGTCATGAGCATAGGGATATGAGCCATGAATTTGTCATTAGTGAGTCAGAACGTGTCAGCGACCAGTGAAGGTCTGTTGGCCATTTTGCGGTCATCACCGGAGTATGGTGATCACTTTGCCCACATCGCCGTGACCCCCCTTGCCCAGTGGCAACCGGCCAAGACGGAGGCGGCGATCTTGCTGATCGACGGGGATGCCCCCTGGCAGGATGCCGGATTTGCCCGCGCAGAGGACGAGACGATCGGCTTGCCGGTCTTGCCGCTGCTGATCCGCAAGGGGGACAAGGAGTTGACGGTCTGCGGGCCGGATGTGCGGGATCCCCGTTTCTATTTTGTCTCAAACGGCATCGTGCTGGATGAGTCGGAGCTGGCCGAGCCTGCCTGCAGCCGGGTGTTGCTGCGCAAGCTGGAATCCTACTTCCCGCTGCTTTCCCGCCTGATCATGCTGCGCCAGCGCAAGCCGGTCGCCATGCTCAACTAGTCACGCCTGTTTTTTGATTACACAAGCAACACACCGCGGGCCAGATTGGCTCGCGGTGTGTTGCTTTTTAATGGCCCGCTGTCGGTGATTTGTTGCAAGATGAGGCGGCAATGGTTTGGTCTCGCCATCGAGCCGAGCTATCTATACCGACCCCTACTATTTCGAGTCGTACTATTCCGATTCGAACTATCCGGCTATGACCAACAAGGAGTGAATCATGATCGACTTTTACACCGCCGCGACCCCCAATGGTTTCAAGGTGGCAATCGCCCTCGAAGAGCTGGGTTTGCCCTATCGGGTCATTCCCCTCGATTTGTCGGCGCTGGATCAAAAAAAGCCGGAGTTTCTGGCCATCAACCCCAATGGCCGCATTCCGGCGATCGTCGATCGGGATAACGACGATTTCGCCGTGTTCGAATCGGGTGCCATCCTCATCTATCTGGCGGAGAAAACGGGCAAGTTGCTGCCCGCCGACCCCAAACGCCGCTCTCAGGCCATCCAGTGGCTGATGTTCCAGATGGGCGGGGTCGGGCCCATGATGGGGCAGGCCAACGTCTTCTATCGCTACTTCCCGGAGAAGATCCCCGCCGCCATCGAGCGTTATCAGAAAGAGGGGCGCCGCCTGTTCGAGGTGCTCGACAGCCATCTGGCCCACCACGAATATCTGGCGGATGAGTACAGCATCGCCGACATTGCCACTTGGCCCTGGGTGCGTATTTATGACTGGAGCGGCATCTCCATCGAGGGGTTACCCCATCTGCAAGCCTGGATGGATCGGATGGCAGAGAAGCCTGCCTGCCAGAAGGGGATCACCATACCGCCGCGCAAGGAGCAGCCCGATGAGCTGATCAAGCAGGCGCAACAGATGGTAACGCGTTGATTTTTAACTGCCAACGGGACGCCATGCCCCGTAATATTAGAAAAACTAGGGCAAGCTGATTATAAAGATTCGTTCGTTTTTTGTGAGCTGAGTCACTATGATGCCCCCATACCACCAAGCGTCCTGTGTGGTGGTCTGGCGGGCTCCCCGCCTACTGTTTCCAACACTGTTTTTGATTGCATCACAGCATCTGTGATCGGATTCCTCTGGGCTATTTTGTGCCAGAGGGGCGGCAGCATTTTTTCGATTTTTTGGGACTGATATGGATCGGCACAGTTTTTATCCGTTGTTTTTATTGACCATTCTGATGGTCGCTGTGGGCCAGATGACCCAGACCCTTTATGTTCCCTCCATTCCGATGATGGCGGGGGATTTCAATGTGGCCTCGGGCCAGCTGCAGGCGGTGATGGCCTGTTACCTGATCCCCTATGGCCTCTCCCAGTTTGTCTACGGGCCGCTGTCGGATCGTATCGGCCGTCGCCCGGTGCTGATCGTCGGCATGATGGTATTTCTGGTGGGCACCCTGACCATCCAGCTCATCCCGCACTTCACCGCCTTGCTGGTGGGCAGCTTTATTCAAGGGCTGGGGACTGGTGCCGGTGGGGCCATGAGCCGCACCGTGATGCGCGATCGCTACAACGGCGCCGAGCTCAACCGCGCCAACAGTCTGGTGAGCATGGGGGTGATCTTCTCCCCGCTGCTGGCACCTGTGCTGGGTGGCTGGTTGACCGAGCTGTTCAACTGGCGCGCCGGTTACTGGTTCCTGTTCGGCTTTGGCGCCGTGGCGACCCTGGCCATTCTGGCCTGGTTTGGCGAGACCCTGCCCGTTGCTGCCCGTCAGCCGCTGCGCGTCGGTGCCGCCTATCGCCATGTGCTGGGCAACCCGCGCTTTCAGGGTAACCTGCTCTGCCTGATGGCGACTTTTGCCGGTTTGGCGGTGTTTGAAGCGGCGGCCGGTGTATTGCTCGGTGATGTGCTGCAACTGAGTGCCCGCACCGTGAGCGTGCTTTTCGTGCTGCCGCTGCCCGGCTATCTGTTCGGTGCCTGGCTCTCTGCCAAGCTGAGCTTTCGCCTGAGCCAGGGCAAGCTGATGCGTCTGGGGATCGCCTTTCTGGCGCTGGGGTCGCTGATCATTCTGGTGCCGGGGCTGTTCGGTGTGGTGAGTGCTGCCTCGCTGGTCGGTGGTGCGGCCGTCTACTTCATCGGTAGCGGCATTCTCTACCCGACCGCTACTTCCTGCGCCATCGAGCCCTTCCCGGGTCAGGCGGGGACGGCTGGTGCCATTCTCGGCGGGATGCAGAATCTGGGGGCCGGTGTGGTGACCCTGCTGGCCGCCGGTTTCCCGATGACCGGTCAGGTGACCCTGGGGGCCATCATGACCCTGATGGTGCTGATCGTGGCGTTGAGCTTTGTCTGGTTGCGCCACCACGGCTCCCCCCACGAGCAGATGGCCATCTGATCAGCCGCTCTATTTGCGCCTGGAGCAAGCCCACCCTCAGCGGTGGGCTTTGTTTTATCCGAAGAACGGGCAGGGAGATCGCATTCGCTTGATGGGGTGATCGCTGCGGTGAGGTGAACTTCAGGCAAAGAAAAAGCCCGTCACGCAGGTGACGGGCTTTTGCTGTTGGTACCCCGAGATGCCGTTGCCGGTTTGGGCCCTTGAACCGTAGGTTCAAGGCGGGAATCGAATCTGACCGCAGGCTTCTCGGTCGTGCCGAGCATGCGCAATAGCCAGAAGGCCGATCCCCTGTTGGGTATGATTATCGGCTCGGGGACTTGAACCGGCTGACAAACATCCCAGGGAATTTTAAAACGGTTTGCGATTAGGGCTGTTGCCCCTCTTCGCTTGAATCACCATATTGTCCGTGCTCGATCAGGGCCGCTTCGATGGTGCGCTGCAGCATCTTGATCCGCTTGTCCATGGTCTCAGAGTATTGGTGGTTCTTCTCTTTTTCAAGGCAGAGCTCATGACAGAAATTGAGCGCCGCCATGATCGCCAATTGCTCGTTGCTGGAGACTTTGGAACGTTGACGCAGGTCGATCAACTTGTCGGTCAGCTGCTCGGCGGCCTGGCGCAGGGCATCCTGCTGTCCCAAAGGACAGGATACCTTGTAGGGACGTCCCAAAATGACGATTTCTACGGCCTCTGTGCTCATGCCTTCCTCAATACGGCGGAGCTGATTTCCGCCTTTATCCACGTGGACAACTGGGCGGGACTATATAGCGCAGATGCATAAGTTTCAAGGCCTTGCTGGCTCTGGAAGAGGGAGAATGCTAGGATCCTGACCATTAATTCTGCAAATTTGACTGAACTTTGAGCGGATCCTCGATGAGCAAAACGAACCCCCTTAAATATGCGGCAGTGGCCGACATCATGGAACAGCATGAGCTGATGGCCAGCGCAGTAGAGGCCCATGGTGTGATCTGCGGTCTGGTGTGTGGTGGCGTGGCACTGGACGACAAGAGCTGGCTGCCCCATTTCAACGATCTGGTGAACGACGGTTTCGGCCTGCCGGCCCCGGTGCGCCAGGTGATGACCGATCTTTATCACAATGTGGTCGAGAGCCTGATGGCCCAGAAGGGCGTTGAGCTGCTGCTGCCAAGCGATGATGCTCCCCTTGATGAGCGCATCGATTCGCTGGTGGACTGGTCACAGGCATTTCTGGCCGGTTTCGGCGTGGTGCAGCAGGAGCTCTCCCGCGCGTCGGAAGAGCTGCAGGAGATGATCCAGGATATCGCCAGCATCACTCAGGTCTCTGCCGAATTCGATCAGGAAGATGACGAAAACGAAGCCTCCTTCCTGGTGCTCTACGAACACGTCAAACTGGGGGTCATGATGGCCTTCGAAGAGTTTGGCAAGCGCCCCGATACCCCGAGCGCGCCGCCGACCCTTCATTGAGGTGCGGGTCAAAGCGACCCTTATTGAATCTGCAAGAGCGCCTGATGGCGCTCTTTTTTATTCCCTCGTGGTGGCTAACCCTGTGAGGCGCAACTGGTTTTTTGCCGGTGACCTCGCATTCGGCCAGCGGCTTTGTGATAGCATGAGGCCACCTTTTTCACTTCTTCCTCTCTGCTTATGTCTCAATCTGATGTGCGACAGGTCGATGTCACCCTGGTCGGCGGTGGAATGAGCGGCGCCGTGCTGGCGCTCTCGCTGGCAGCCCTGCTTCGATCCGATGGCTCCCCCCTCGAGATCCTGCTGCTGGAGGCAAGCGTCCCCGAACAGCACACCCATTCAGGGTTCGATGCCCGCGCCATTGCGCTCTCGGCTGGTACCTGTGATGCGCTGTTGCGACGCGGACTCTGGCCGCTGTTTGCCCCCCATTGCGCCCCCATTACCCAGATTCATGTCTCGGATCGGGGCCACTGCGGTCAGGCTCGCCTGTCGGCGGCTGAATACGGTCTGCCCGCGCTGGGCCAGGTGATCGAGCTTGCTGCTGCCGGTCATGAGCTGCAACGGGCGATGGCGGCCTCTCCCAATATCCGGGTCTGCTGTCCGGCCCGGGTGAGCGAGATTGCGCCCGATGAGGAGAAGGTGACCCTCACTCTCGAGAGCGGTGAACAGATTGAGACCCGCCTGCTGGTGGCGGCAGACGGCGGTAACTCCTTTGTGCGTCAGCACTTCAAGTTGCCGGTGACCCGTCACGACTTTGAGCAGCACGCCATCATCGCCACCGTCAAAACGGCGCAAGACCCTGCAGGACGCGCCTTCGAGCGCTTTACCGAAGGGGGCCCGCTGGCCCTGTTGCCGATGCAGGAGGGGCTCTCCTCGCTGGTATGGAGCGTCGGGCAGCATGAGGTGGATGAGCTGATGGCCCTCGATGAGGCGGCGTTTCTCGCCCGTCTGCAGCAGGCCTTTGGCTGGCGGCTCGGCCGCTTCGAGCGATGTGGCGTGCGTAACGTCTATCCGCTCATTCTGACCGCCTGCGACTATCCGCTGGCCCAGCGTACCGTGCTGGTGGGCAATGCCGCCCACGCCCTGCACCCCATCGCCGGGCAGGGCTTCAACCTCGGCATGCGGGATCTTGACCTGCTTACCGGGGCGGTGGCCAAGGCGCTGGCAGAGGGCGAGGATATCGGCAGCTTCAAGGTGCTGAACGGCTACTGGCAGCAGCGCCAGCGCGATCAGGCGCAGACCGTCTGGCTTACCTCCTCGCTGGCCCAGCTCTTCTCCAATGGTCACGATCCGCTGGTGGCAGGGCGCAATCTGGCGCTCACCCTGATGGGGCGGCTCCCGTGCCTCAAGGCGCCGCTTGCCTCGCGCACCCTGGGCTTTGTCGCTGATGTGTGCGGCAACTAGCCAGCACTTGTTGAGTGGAACCTGTTGACCGGAAGATGGTGACCGCCATTCGTTGATCAAAACCTATTGAATAAAGAGGTGATGCCTGCGGGCGTCCCCTCGCTGGCCAGCCGGTCAGCCCAGAAAGGATGAGATGATGCAGATGCAAAATGTGGATGTGGTGATTGTCGGTGGCGGCATGGTGGGGCTGGGGCTCGCTGCGGCCCTGAAACATAGCGCCCTCAAGGTGCTGGTGGTGGAGGGGCAACTGCCCGACCCGCAGCTGGGGGAGGTGGCCGATAACCGGGTCAGCGCCCTGAGTCTGGCCAGCCAGCAGATCCTGCGTCATGTCGGCGCCTGGGACGGCATTGAAGCGCGTCGCCTGCAGGCCTACGACAAGATGGCGGTGTGGGAGCAGGACAGTTTCGGCCATATCGACTTCGATGCCGCCAGCCTGCGTCAGGCCAACCTCGGCCACATCGTCGAGAATCGGGTGATCCAGCTGGCGCTGCTTGAGGTGATTGAAGGTGCCAGCAATATCCAGCTGCTGACCCCCGCCAGAGCCAAGAGCCTGCAGAGCGGCCCGGCGGGCGCCTTGCTGCTCCTTGAAGATGGTCAGGCCATCTCTGCCAAACTGGTAGTTGCCGCCGATGGCGCCCACTCCTGGGTACGCCGTCAGGCCGATATTCCGCTCACCAGCTGGGATTACGGCCACCATGCATTGGTGGCAACCGTGCGCTGCGCCGAACCCCACGAGGCGGTGGCACGCCAGATCTTTACCCCGGATGGCCCGCTCGCCTTTTTGCCGCTGTGGCAGGAGAACCTCTGCTCCATCGTCTGGTCGCTGCCTGCGGCCCGCGCCGAGGCGCTCTGCACCTGCGATGACGAGCAGTTCAACCGCCAGCTGACTGCCGCCTTCGACGCCCGGCTCGGTCTGTGTAAGGTGGAGGGGCCGCGCAGCGCGATTCCTCTTACCGCCCGCTATGCCCGCGACTTTGCCCGCGAGCGGCTGGTGCTGGTGGGAGATGCCGCCCACACCATCCACCCGCTGGCGGGGCAGGGGGTCAACCTTGGCCTGCTGGATGCTGCCGCGCTGGCGGAGCAGATCTTGCAAAATCATGCCGCGGGCGAGGATATCGGCCTGCTCGCCAACCTGCGCAGCTACGAGCGCTGGCGTAAGAGCGAAGCGGCTCGCATGCTGACTGCGATGGAAGGGCTCAAACGGCTGTTCAGCGGGGCCAACCCGCTCAAGAAGCTGGTGCGGGGCGCGGGATTGCGCGCGGCCAATCTGCTGACGCCCTTCAAGGAGGGGGTGATCCGCGCCGCCATGGGGCTGGAGGGCGAGTTGCCCGCATTGGCCCGTCCTGACTGGGCTGTTGCTGCGACCAAGGGCAGTGCCATGCAGGCCAAGGGTGAAAAAAACTAATATTACTCGCCGTTTTTGACAACAAAAGTAATCCGACAAGGCTGATGACCCGTTTTGGGTGTCAGCCTTTAATTTTGCTCTGGAGCGAAACGTTTTTCTGCAAATTGTGACGAAACGGTAAAAATCAAAATTTAATCTCGCCTGAGTCGGCTTATGGCTGTTTTTATCACTGTATTTATCTTAGTGTCTGGAGTCAGTTTTACGGGAGGGGATTAGTTTTTTTTGAGCGGCACGCTCGCCTGCTTGTCATATAATCCGCTCCGTTCAAGGAATCCCTCTTGCCTGGCAAGGGCAGGAGCGAGCACACACTTTTGGATCCGGTCGCTTTTTGCTGTACGTATTGCAGTCAGAGTGGTGGCGTGGGTCGCAAGGGTGGTCGCCAAAGCGAAAAGGCTTTTTGCTAAGGAAAGAATGCGATGATCCAGACTACTGTACTGCATCCCAAACACCTGGAAGCCGGCGCCAAGATGGTGGACTTCCACGGTTGGGAAATGCCCATCAACTACGGCTCCCAGCTGGAAGAGCACCACGCGGTGCGCAGCGATGCCGGTATGTTCGATGTCTCCCACATGACCATCGTCGATTTGACCGGCGAACGGGTTAAAGCCTTTCTGCAACACCTGCTGGCCAACGACGTGGCCAAACTCACTGCCCCCGGCAAGGCCCTCTACAGCGGCATGCTCAATCCGGAAGGCGGGGTGATCGATGACCTCATTACCTATTACCTGACCGATACCTTCTACCGGCTGGTGGTCAACTCCGCTACCCGCGAGAAGGATCTGGCCTGGATCCGCCATCACGCCATCGATTTCGACGTCACCGTGACCGAGCGCCCCGAGCTGGCGATGATCGCGGTGCAGGGCCCCAACGCCAAGGTCAAGGCAGCTGCTGTGCTGAGCGCTGCCCAGCGCACTGCCGTGGTGGGAATGAAGCCCTTCTTCGGTGTGCAGGCTGGCGATCTCTTTATCGCCACTACCGGTTACACCGGCGAAGATGGTTATGAAATCGTGGTGCCGCAAGAGAAGGCCTGCGAGCTGTGGCAAGCGCTGCTGGATAACGGCGTCGCTCCCTGTGGTCTCGGTGCCCGCGATACCCTGCGCCTCGAAGCGGGGATGAACCTCTACGGTCAGGACATGGACGAGTCAGTCTCTCCGCTCGCCGCCAACATGGCCTGGACCATCGCCTGGGAGCCGAGCGATCGCCACTTCATCGGCCGCGACGTGCTGGAAGCGCAGAAAGCGGCGGGCAACCAGCCCAAGCTGGTGGGTCTGGTGATGGAAGAGAAAGGGGTGCTGCGTGCCGGTATGCCGGTCACCTTCACCGCGGCAAACGGTGAGAAGCGGGAAGGTGTGATCACCTCCGGCTCTTTCTCCCCCACCCTGGGCTACAGTATTGCCCTGGCGCGGGTGCCCCGTGATATCGGCGAACAGGCCGAGGTGGAGATCCGCAAGAAGCTGGTCACCGTGAAGGTCACCAAGCCCGCTTTCGTCCGTAACGGCCAGAAGCTGGTTTAATACCGTCTTGGGGGAGGGCTGTGCCTCCCCCCATCCCTTTTCATATTCGTTTTTAAACGCGACTCAAAGATCAAAGGAAGCACAAATGAGCCATATCCCGAGCGAACTGAAATATGCCACTTCCCACGAGTGGATCCGTGTTGAAGCCAACGGCGAGGCCGTGGTCGGTATCACCGAGCACGCCCAGGAGCTGCTGGGTGACATGGTGTTTGTCGAGCTGCCGGAAGTGGGCAAGCAGGTCAGTGCCGGTGACGACTGCGCCGTGGCCGAGTCGGTCAAGGCGGCCTCCGACATCTACAGCCCGGTGAGCGGCGAGATCATTGCTGTCAACGAAGAGCTGGAAGGGAGCCCCGAGCTGGTCAACTCCGACCCCTACAGCGCTGGCTGGCTGTTCCGCATCAAGCTCGATGACGAGAGCGAGCTGGCCAACCTGCTGGATGCCGAAGGCTACCAGAACGTGGTGGACGAAGAGTAATGCCCCCGGCCCTGCACCAACGTGCGGGGCCTTTTGTATGGCTGCCGATGGAGTCGACAGCAGGGTGAAGTCACTCGTATCCGGCGTGTTGTGGTTTAGCCAGCGTTCGGTTTACAGGGTGATCCCCGGGGTGCCAGCGAGCATCCAGTGCCGTGCTCTCTTGGCTGCGGCATAGCGAACATGAGTGGAGTCGGTATCAGCCGACCATCAGGAACATCAGGTCTTGGTTATCAGGATTTCATGCCAGGACTTATTTACCAGGAAATAGGGAAATGACCCAGTCACTGTTTGAACTCGAGCAAAAAACCGATTTTGTCCGCCGCCATATCGGCCCGGGCGAGGAAGAGCTGCGTCAGCTGCTGGCGACCGTCGGGGCCGAAAGCCTGGACGATCTGATTGCCCAGACTGTGCCCGCCGCCATTCGCCTGCCGGGCCCGCTGGGGATCGGTGCGGGCATGACCGAAGTGGAGGCACTGGCCAAGCTCAGGGGCTATGCCGCCCAGAACAAGATTGCCAAGAGCTATATCGGCATGGGTTATCACGATACCCATGTGCCCCACGTCATTTTGCGCAACGTGCTGGAAAACCCGGGCTGGTATACCGCCTATACCCCGTATCAGCCCGAGCTGGCGCAGGGCCGTCTCGAAGCCCTGCTCAACTTCCAGCAGCTGACGCTGGATCTCACCGGCATGGATCTGGCCAGTGCCTCCCTGCTGGATGAAGCGACCGCCGCCGCCGAGGCGATGGCGCTGGCCAAGCGGATGGCCAAGTCCAAATCCAACCTCTTCTTCGTGGCCGATGACGTGCACCCGCAGGTGATCGACGTGGTCAAGGAGCGCGCGGTTCACTTCGGTTTCGACGTGGCGGTCGGCGCCGCCAGCGACGCGGTGAGCGAAGAGGTGTTTGGTGCCCTGTTCCAGTACCCTACCACCACAGGTGAGGTGAAAGATCTGCGCGCCCTGATTGCCGCGGTACAGGCCCAGAAAGGGCTGGCCTGCGTCAGCGCCGATCTGCTCTCCCTGCTGCTGCTCAAATCCCCGGGCGAGCTGGGGGCCGACGTGGTGTTGGGCTCCGCCCAGCGCTTTGGCGTGCCCATGGGCTACGGTGGCCCCCACGCTGCCTTCTTCGCCACCCGCGATGCCTACAAGCGCTCCATGCCGGGCCGTATCATCGGTGTCTCCAAGGATGCCCGTGGCAAGAGTGCCCTGCGCATGGCGATGCAGACCCGCGAGCAGCATATCCGCCGCGAGAAGGCCAACTCCAACATCTGTACCGCACAGGTGCTGCTGGCCAACATGGCGAGCTTCTACGCCGTTTACCACGGCCCGGTGGGACTGAAAACCATCGCCTCCCGCGTGCACCGTCTTACTACCATTCTGGCGCTCGGCCTCAAGGCCAAAGGCGTGGCCCTCAAGCACGCCAGCTGGTTCGATACTTTGACCGTACAGACCGCTGACAAGGCTGCGCTGATCGCCAAGGCCGAAGGGCTCGGCATCAACCTGCGCGCCGATCTCGACGGTGCAGTGGGCGTGTCGCTCTCTGAAACCACTACCCGCGGCGATGTGGCCGAGCTGTTTGATCTGTTCCTCGGTCAAGGCCATGGACTGGATATCGAGGCCCTCGACAAGGCGGCTCAGGCCCATCACGCCATCCCGCAGGATCTGCTGCGCACCGACGCCGTGCTGACCCACGAGGTGTTCAACAAGTACCACTCCGAAACCGAGATGCTGCGTTATATCCACCGTCTCGAAGCCAAAGATCTGGCGCTCAACTACGCCATGATTTCGCTCGGCTCCTGCACCATGAAGCTCAACGCCACCGCCGAGATGATCCCGGTGACCTGGCCCGAGTTTGGCAAGTTGCACCCGTTCGCCCCGCTGGCACAGGCCAAGGGCTACCAGTTGCTGCTGGCCGACCTCGAAAACTGGCTGGTGAAAGTGACCGGTTACGATGCGGTCTGCATGCAGCCCAACTCCGGTGCTCAGGGGGAGTACGCTGGTCTCTTGGCCATCAAGAAGTACCACGAGTCCCGCGGCGAAGGGCATCGCGACATCTGCCTCATTCCGGCTTCTGCTCACGGCACCAACCCGGCCTCTGCCCAGATGGCGGGGCTCAAGGTGATCGTCACCGCCTGTGACAAGTCCGGCAACGTGGATCTCGACGACCTGCGTGCCAAGGCGGCCGAGGCGGGGGATCAGCTCTCCTGTCTGATGGTGACCTACCCCTCCACCCACGGGGTGTATGAGGAGACCATCAAGGAGGTGTGCGACATCGTTCACCAGCACGGTGGTCAGGTCTATCTGGACGGCGCCAATATGAACGCGCAAGTTGGGTTGACGGCGCCGGGCTTTATCGGGGCGGACGTCTCTCACCTCAACCTGCACAAGACCTTCGCCATTCCTCATGGCGGTGGCGGCCCGGGCATGGGCCCCATCGGCGTGAAGAAGCATCTGGCGCCGTTCGTGGCCGGTCACGCCGTGGTCAAGACCGACAAGGAGAGCCGCAACAACGGCGCCGTGTCGGCGGCACCGTTCGGCTCGGCCAGCATCCTGCCCATCAGCTGGATGTATATCGCCATGCTGGGTGATGAGGGGCTGAAGAAATCCACTCAGGTGGCCATCCTCAACGCCAACTATCTGGCCAAGAAGCTGGGTGAATCCTTCCCGGTGCTCTACTCCGGCCGCAACGGTCGGGTGGCCCACGAGTGCATTCTGGATATCCGTCCGCTCAAGGAGGCTTCCGGCATCAGTGAGATGGACGTGGCCAAGCGGCTGATGGACTACGGTTTCCACGCGCCGACCATGAGCTTCCCGGTGGCAGGTACCCTGATGGTCGAGCCGACCGAATCGGAGTCCAAGCGCGAGCTGGATCGCTTCGTCGAGGCGATGACGTCCATCCGCGCCGAGATTGCCAAGGTGCAGGAGGGGCAGTGGAGCCTAGCCGACAACCCGCTGGTCCATGCGCCGCACACCCAGGATGACGTGATGGATGAGCAGTGGTCCCGTGGCTACAGCCGCGCCGAGGCGGTCTTCCCGTCCGACGCCGTGCGCGCCAGCAAGCTGTGGCCGTCGGTCAACCGCATCGACGACGTCTACGGCGATCGCAACCTGTTCTGCTCCTGTATCCCGACTGAGGATTACGCCAAGTAAGTGGCGTGCTGATCACGGCCATTTAAGTTGGAAACCGTGACATTGAAGTTGGAAACCGACCATTCAAGTTGGAAACTCAAAGGCCCTGCAACAGCAGGGCCTTTTTATTTTGTGCGGTGAATATCTGTAATTAAATTACAAAAATGATCTCGGTTGGATCTTTCAGGCAGGTCAGGGTCTACCTCTTGTTAATGGTACACATAAAAGCATCATTTCCATTGATGCAAAATAATGGGCATTGATATTGACTCAGTAGTGTCAGATGCGACACACTGTGACTGCATCATTAACGATGAAGAGATTTTTTGTGAAGCTGAACCAAATTGCCACCATCAGTGCTGGGCACCCCTATCGCGGCAAGATCCCGGAGATCGATTCCGGCAGCATGGCCGTGGTGCAGATGAGAGATGCCTCGCCAGAAGGGGGGGTTGACTGGTCTGCCTGCCTTCGTTCTGAGCCTACCAGCAAGAAGGAACCTGACTGGCTGCAAACCGGCGATATCTTGGTGGCGGCCCGTGGCAGCACTAACTATGCCGTGCTGGTTGATACCGGGCTTGCACCATTGCCCGCCGTAGCCGCCCCTCACTTCTATGTGGTGCGGTTGCATAGCGAGGCGCTCAGTCCCGAATTTCTGGCCTGGCAGCTCAATCAGTCCCCTTGCCAGCGCTACTTCGAGCTTCACGCCGAAGGCAGCGCTGCCAAAAGTATTCGTCGTCAGGTGTTGGCGGAGACCCCCATCGGCATCCCATCTCTTGCGAGACAAGTAGCCATCATGAAGATGGTCAACATCCTGCGTGAAGAGCGACGTCTGACGCAACAACTGCAACGCAACGGCGAGCAGATGATGCAGGCCATCGCTGCCAGCCTGCTCGAACAATCCGATCAGCAACCGAAATAGTTTCGCTGAGCAGCCCATTTTTCCAAGAAATACCCAAGGAATTGTGACTTATGACTACCTCGATAAACCAGGACGATATCAACAAGGCCCTCTGGTCTGCCTGTGATACCTTTCGCGGCACTGTCAGCCCTGATACCTATAAAGATTTCGTGCTCACCATGCTGTTCCTGAAATACATCTCCGATGTCTGGCAGGATCACTACGATGGCTACAAGGCCGAATATGGCGATGAGCCGGAGCTCATTGAAGAGATGCTGAAAAACGAGCGTTTCGTGCTGCCCAAACAGGCCAGCTTCTACAGCCTGTTCGAGCGTCGTCACGAGCCGGGCAACGGCGAGCGGATCGATCAGGCGCTGCACGCCATCGAAGAGGCCAATGGCACCAAGCTCAAAGACGCGGGCAAGAGCGTGTTTCAGGACATCAGCTTCAACACCGACCGCCTCGGCGAAGAGAAGCAGAAGAACACCATACTGCGCCATCTGATGGAAGACTTTGCCAAGGATGAGCTCAACCTCAAACCGAGTAGGGTCGGCACCCTGGATGTGATCGGCAACGCCTATGAGTATCTCATCAAGAACTTCGCCGCCAGCGGCGGCCAGAAGGCGGGGGAGTTCTATACCCCGCCCGAAGTCTCCGATCTTATCGCCGAGCTGCTGGAGCCGATGCCGGGCGACACCATCTGCGATCCGGCCTGTGGCTCGGGGTCGCTGTTGATGAAGTGCGGCCGCAAGGTGGTGGCAAACCATGGCGAGAAGCACTACGCCCTCTATGGGCAGGAGGCCATCGGCTCTACCTGGTCGCTGGCCAAGATGAACATGTTCCTGCACGGGGAAGACAACCACAAAATCGAGTGGGGCGACACTATCCGTAACCCCAAGCTGCTGGATAAAAACGGCGATCTGATGCGCTTTGATATTGTGACCGCCAACCCGCCGTTTTCGCTGGATAAATGGGGTTATGAGGAGGCGGGGAACGATAAGTTTGGTCGCTTCAAGCGCGGGCTGCCGCCCAAAACCAAAGGGGATTACGCCTTTATCCTCCATATGATTGAGACCCTCAAACCCAAGAGCGGCCGCATGGGGGTCGTGGTGCCTCACGGCGTACTGTTCCGTGGGTCGAGCGAGGGGAAAATTCGCCAGCAGTTGATCGATGAAAACCTGCTCGATGCGGTGATCGGCCTGCCGGAGAAGCTCTTCTACGGCACCGGTATCCCCGCCGCCATCCTGATCTTTAAAAAGCAGAAGGTAGACGACAATGTGCTGTTTATCGATGCTAGCCGCGAGTTCAAGGCGGGTAAAAACCAGAACCTGCTGAGCGCGGACAATATCGCCAAGATTGTCGCTACCTATCGCAACGGCGGCAATGTCGATAAATACGCCTACCTTGCCTCGCTCAAAGAGATCAAGGAGAACGACTACAACCTCAATATCCCCCGCTATGTGGATACCTTCGAAGAAGAGGAGGAGATCGATCTGCTGGCGGTGCGGGCCGAGCGGGAGCAGCTTAAAACCCGGTTGGCTGAGCTGGAAACCGAGATGGCCAATTATCTGGAGGAGCTCGGTTATGGCTCGTAAACTTAACGCCGCAGCGATTCCAGATGGCTGGAAATATGATCTACTTGATAAGTTCGCAACAAGATGTAGTGGCCATACACCGAGCAAAACCTATCCTGAGTATTGGGATGGGGGTATTAAATGGATTTCACTTACTGATAGTTATCGTCTTGATAAAGGTTATGTATATGAAACAGATAAAGAGATATCCCTTGAAGGTATAAAAAACAGTTCAGCCGAACTACATCCGGCTGAAACTGTTGTATTGTCTCGTGATGCCGGAATTGGTAAAAGTGGAGTAATGGCAGTCCCAATGGCAGTTAGCCAACACTTTATTGCATGGAAGTGCGACAACCAAGAAAGGCTAAATAGTTGGTTTTTGTATAACTGGCTTCAGTTGAATAAGGCAGAGTTTGAACGTCAAGCGGTTGGGTCAACAATTAAAACCATTGGGTTGCCGTATTTCAAAAAGTTAAAAATCGCGATGCCACCCTATCCAGAACAACACAAAATTGCCAAAATCCTCTCCACTTGGGATAAGGCGATCAGCACCACCGAGCAACTGCTGGCCAATAGCCAGCAGCAGAAAAAGGCGCTGAT
>NZ_JAPDBM010000060.1:0-29276 GCF_027705265.1 Aeromonas sp. QDB11
TACCTGAAGCAACACCGCTTATATACCCGCACACTTGGAATTATTTGAGTCTCTAAAAATGAGGGGATCTCTGAGGTGCTTACATTAACTGCTTCACTAAGGATAGGAAACTTATTGAGAAATAAAATTTGATCTCGAAAAACAATGGTCGAATAAGCAAATGGAACCGCCACTTCCGGTGACCGTTGGCGAGGGCTTTCTTCGCACAATCATGAGGCTGGATTGCATCCACGTCACTCGAGCTCTCGATTGCTGCACCACATCGCGCGGCTCTTGCACATCCCTCCCGCCGGGGCCGACGAGAAGGAATCCTATTTGATAGTAATTCCTATTTGCGTGTAGCATGGGTGACACACTCAACGAGGAGCCCCATCGTGTCCCCATCTCTGCCTCCCAATCGCCCCCGTCTGCTGACCGTCAAGGCCGTTACCCGGATCACCCCCCATTTGCGTCGTATCACTTTTGGTGGCAGCGAGCTGGCTGACTATCCCTTTACCTGCGGTGGAGCCCATATCAAGGTGATGCTGGCCCAGCCCCATCAGGTAGAGCCGGTGCTGCCTGCCATGACCCCGAGCGGCCCGCGCTGGAGTGACCCGGCTGACAAGCCGGTGATCCGCACCTACACCATCCGCGCGTTTCGCCGTGATGAGCAGGAAATTGATATCGACTTCGTGCTGCACGGTGACGGCGGGCCCGCCAGCGCCTTTGCTACCCATGCCAAGCCGGGAGAGAAGGTGATCCTCTCCGGGCCGGGTGGTCCCAACCCCATGCTGCAATCGGCCGATCACTACTGCTTGGTGGGGGATCTCACCGCCTTGCCCGCCATCATGGCGATGTGTGAGGTGATGCCTGCCGATGCCAGAGGGGAAATTGCGATTCTGGTGCCGGATCAGGCCGATGCTCAACCGTTGACGCTACCGGTCGGGGTGCGCTGTCACTGGTTTGTCGGTGAGCCCGAGTCCAGTGGCCTGCTGGAGCATGTGATTGCTCTGCCGCTGGTGCGCGATGGTGGCTTCTTCTGGCTGGGTGGGGAAGAGGCGTTGGTGCTGCCGCTGCGCCGCCATTTTCGGTCTGTGCTCGAGGTGGATCGCCAGTCGCTCTACGCCGTGCCGTACTGGCGTCGGGGCAAGAGTGAAGAGGCCTATCACCAGACCCGTCACGATGTGATGGATAATTAAGCGGATGCGAAAGAATACCTGATTCACTCTTGCAAATAAAAATGATTTGCATTTAGTATTGCGCCGTCCCGATGTCAGTCGGTACGGCGCTTTTGTTATTGATGGCTGCGAGTGGCATAGCACAACGCAGGGCCTGCCGTAATGCACTGATGTTCGGGGTGATGGGGCATGGACGACTGTTCATGCCAATGAACTCCATCACTTTGCACCGGGTCTGGCGAGGTCAGACAGGGATGTCGGTGGTGTTGGCCTTGGTTGTTTTATGTGGAGTGTTGATGATGCGTACATCATCCCGACGATTTGCAGTGCATCCGCTGGTGTTGTCCCTTTTTGCCCTGCCAGTTCTGGCCCAAGGGACTGCGCCTGTCACCGCTCATGAAACTATGGTGGTGACGGCGAGTAAAACCCGGCACAGCGAGCTGACCGCCCCGGCCAGCGTCTCTGTGGTGACCCGGGCCGAGCTCGACAAGCTCAATGTCAATGATCTGACCGGCGCTCTGAAACAGTTGCCGGGGGTCAATATCAGCCCTGCGACCAGCTACGGCCGCAGCGAGATCAAGTTGCGCGGGCTGGAGGGGGATTACACCCTGTTGCTGGTCAATGGCCGGCGAATCAGCTCCCGCGATGCCCTAACCTCCGGTTATGGCAATGATTTCGATCTCTCCGCCATCCCGATGGCGGCCATCGAGCGTATCGAAGTGATCCGTGGCCCCATCTCCTCCCTCTACGGTGCCGATGCGCTGGGTGGGGTGGTCAATGTCATCTTGCGCCAACCCGGGGAGAAGACCGAAGCGGCGGCCACCTATACCTTCAGTGACCCCACCGACGGTCACGGAGGGGATATCAACAAGGCGAGTGCCTATGTGGGCGGGGCGCTGATCGACAACAAGCTGCTGGCCAACCTGGTGGTGGAAGGGAACCACAGGGATGCCTGGCAGAGCGGGCAGAGCATCAACCCCAAGGCCGATGCCATCGAGCAGCGTGAAAAGCTGGGGATCCTCTCCAACGTCAAATGGTTGATCGATGATCGTCAGGATCTGGATGTAGGGATGAACTACGCCAAAGACGATCGGGAGGCCCACTGGAACAACTACGGCCAGACGCCGCGCAATATCCAGCAGATGGAACGACTGGGACTCAACGCCACTCACGTCGGCCGTTGGGAGCAGTTCGACAGCCGGGTCGGCTATGCCTTCGAGCAGGTTGACCTGTTTGACGACTCCGAACTGATGACGGCGCTGAGCAAGACCAGCGGCGATGTGAGCCAGACCAACCACACCTTCGATGGCCAGCTGAGCGGTAATCTGGGCAGCCACCTGCTGACCAGCGGTGCCGAGTACCGCATCACCGAACTCAAGCATAACGTCAACCTCAAGGGGGGCGATGTCAGCGTCAACCAGAGCGCGCTCTATCTGCAGGATGAGTTTGGCTTTGGCGATCTGGCGTTGACCCTGAGTGGCCGGGTCGATCACCACGAGACCTATGGCACCGAGTTCAGCCCTCGTGGTTATGCCCTCTACAGCCTGACGGACAACTGGGTGGTCAAGGGTGGTATTGGCAAGGCGTTCAAGGCGCCGACCATTGCCCAGTCCAACCCGGACTATGCGGTAGCCGCCTGTCGCGGTCGCTGCGCCGTGGTAGGCAACCCGGATCTGAAACCGGAAACCGCCGTCAGCTACGAGCTGGGCACCGCCTACGATGGTTCGTTCTGGGGCTCCGGGGTTACCGCCTTCCACAACGATATCAAGGACAAGATCCAGAGCGAGGCATGGACCTCCACCTGGCGTCCGGCGGTGATGACCTATCAGAACGTCAGCAAGGCCCGTATCAAGGGGGTGGAGCTGAGCGGCTGGTTTGATCTCACCGATAACCTGACCCTCTCCAGCAACGTCACCCTGATCGACGGGGAAGACAAGACCAGCGGCAAGGATCTCTATCGGACCCCGGAGCATACCGCCAACGCCAAGCTGGAGTGGCAGGTCATCGAGAGCCTGAGTACCCAGCTCGGCTGGAACTACACCGGCAGCCAGATCCTCCCGGTTCCGCGCATGAGCGGCACCACCTATGAGACGACAGCAGGATTCCACACCCTGGATGTCGGGGCAGTCTGGAACGCTACCCGGGCACTGGATCTGAAGTTCGGACTCAACAACCTGACCAATACCAAGCGTGACTGGGTTGCTACCGAGGCCGATCAGATCCTCTACGGGCGCACTGTCTATGCCGGTGTGGCCTACAAGCTGTAATGGCTGAGCGGGAGCCCGCACTGGCGGGCTTCCGTTGTTGCCACGGTATCACCTCGGATGACGGCTTTTGTGTCAACAAGATGGCATTGCAATCATAAGGAGTTAAAGGGTGTTTAGAGACCAGACCTCGCTGTTCTGGCTGGGATTGTTCCTCCTGTTCGTACTGCTTTCTCTCTCGCTCGCCACCGGTGCGGGTGTTTATGGTGCCCGCGAGGTGCTCGGCTACCTGATGGGGGATGCCCGCTGGGCTGGCGACGAGAAGCTCGCCATGGTGCTCAATACCTTGCGACTGCCGCGCACCCTCTGCGCCATGGTGGTCGGCGCCTCGTTATCTCTGGCTGCCTCCTTGTTGCAGAGCGCGACCCGCAACCCGCTGGCGGAGCCCGGTCTGCTCGGGGTCAACGCCGGGGCCGTCTTTGCGCTGGTGGTGGGGCTTACCTGGTTTGGGGTGGAGTCCGCCTACGGCTATCTGCTCTGGGCAGGACTAGGCGCGCTGCTCGGCAACGTGATTGTGCTGGGACTCGGCATGATGATTGGCCGCTCCAACCCCCTCAAGCTGATTCTGGTCGGGGTGGCGCTCTCCGCCACCTTCGGCGGGCTCTCCAGCTTTCTGCTGCTCTCCAACAAGATGGTGCTGGAGCAGTACCGCTTCTGGAACCTCGGCTCCCTGTCGGCGGCCAATCTCGATGCCATCATAGCCGTACTGCCCTTCGTGCTGGCGGCGTTTGTTATCACCTTGCTGCTCTGTCGCCAGCTGACCCTGATGCAGATGGGGGACAGTCAGGCCCAGGCGCTGGGGATCCGCCCAAACCGGGTGCGAATTGGCGTGCTGCTGGCCGCCACCCTGTTTACCGCCAGTGCCATCGCCATCGCCGGCCCTATCGGCTTTGTCGGCTTTCTGGCCGCCTACTGTGGCCGATTGGTGGAGCCGGTGAAGCTGTCGGTGCAGGTCTGTTTCTCCGCCCTGTTCGGCATGCTGTTTCTGCTGTTGGCCGACATTCTGGCGCGCTGGCTGATCCAGCCGTTCGAGCTGCCCAACGGGGTCATTCTGGCCCTGATCGGTGCACCTGTGCTGATCGCCATCGTCCACCGCGGGGGCTTTCGTACCCTGCTGACCGTCAAGTGAGGGGCTGATGCGCACACCTACCGATATGCTCTGCCTGCGGGCCGGCAACCGCTCTTTGCTGATCCATCTGCCGAGCTGGCGTTGGCTGGCTCTGCTGGCCATGGCGCTGCTGGCGCTTGCTCTGCTGGCCCTGAGCGTTGGCGGCGGCAAGCTCGGCTTTGCCGGGGTGGTCAACACCCTGCTGGGGGAGGGGACCCGGCTTGAGCAGCTCACCCTGTTCAAGATCCGGCTGCCGCGCATCCTTGGAGTGGTAGTGGCGGGGGCGGCCATGGGGCTCTCCGGCTGTCTGGTGCAGACGCTGGTTCGCAACCGGCTGGCCACACCCGACATGGTGGGGGTCAACAACGGGGCCTCTCTGGCCATCATCGTCTTCTCCCTCTACCTGACCGTGGGCAGCTGGCCCTGGTGGGCGGCTCCCATCGGCGCCATCTTCGCGGCGCTGGTGCTTTATGCCCTCTGCCGTAAACCGGGTGAGCAGGGCTATCTGTTCGTGGTGATCGGCATCGGCCTCTCCGAGCTGTTCGAGGCGCTCGGCCAGTTTGTGATGTCCACTCAGGCCCTGCTGCACCTGAGCTCCCTCTATCTGTGGAATATGGGCAGCTTTATCGCCGTGGGTTACAGCACCATCACCCCCATCGCCATCCTGTTGCTGCTGCTCTGCCCCTGGATCGTCTATCTCTCCCGCTCGCTGGCGGTGCTGCGCTTTGGCCCCGAGATGGCCAGAGGACTTGGCGTCAACGGCGATCGGGTGCAACTGGGCATTCTGGCGCAGGCCATTCTGGTGGCGGCGCTCGGCACCGCTATCGGCGGCCCCGTGGTCTTTATCGCTATGGCGGCCCCCATTCTTGCCTCCTGGCTGGTGAAAGACCGGGTGGTGCCGCTCTGGCTGGCGGCGCTCAGCGGCGCCCTGCTGCTGCTTGCCAGCGATACCCTGGTCCGGGTGCTGGCCAGCCCTCACGAGGTGGCGACCGGCATCATGACCCGTATTCTCGGCGGCCTGTTGCTGCTGTTTCTTCTCGTTAACGATCGCCAGAGGGCTGACTGATGACGCTCACCGTAAATCGCCTCCACTTCGCCTATCAGCAGACCCCCATTTTGCGGGACATCTCTTTCAGCGTGCCGAGGGGCAAGCTGGTGGGGATCGTCGGCCCCAACGGCTGCGGCAAATCGACCCTGCTCAAGCTGCTATCCGGCCAGATGAAAGCCCAACGCGGCGAGATCCTGCTCAAAGGCAAGCCGCTTGCCAGCTACCCCATGAAGGGGCTGGCGCGGGAGCTCGCCTATCTGCCCCAGCGGCCGACCCTGCCTGCCGGCATTCTGGTGGAGCAGTTGGTGCAGTATGGCCGCCACCCTCATCAGGGCTGGTTCAATCAGTGGGGTGAGGAAGATGCCCGCATGGTGCGTATTGCCTGCGAGCGGATGCAGCTTGAAAGCATCTGGCAGCAGAGCGCCGCGTCCCTCTCCGGCGGGCAGGCGCAGCGGGCCTGGCTTGCGATGATCCTGGCGCAGGACAGCGACATGGTGCTGCTCGACGAGCCCACCAGCGCCCTCGATATCGGCCACCAGACCGAGGTGATGGAGTCAATCCACCGCATCACTGCCGAAGGCAAAACCGTGCTGCTGGTGATCCACGATCTGGCGATGGCGGCCCGCTACTGTGATGAGTTGATCGCCATCGGCGAGGGGACCATTGCCGCCATGGGCCCGGCCCGGGAGGTGGTGACCAAGGATCTAATCGACCGGCTCTACCAGACCAGTGTCGACATTCTGCATGCCCCCGGCGACGGGGCGCCCATTATCGTGCCCCGTCGCCACGAACATGGCCGCACCCTGCGTTCGGCGAGTTGAGTCATATGGGCCTGCTCTGTGGGCCCGCAGAGTGTATTCACGCGGCCGATTATCCGGGCCGTGCAACGAGAAGGAGTGAGATGATGAAGCGTTTTGCCGCCCTGGCAGCAGCCATCCTGATGCTGGCCGCGCCGCTGGTTCAGGCGCAGGATATGCGTGAAGTGACCGATGCGTTTGGCCAGAAGGTGCAGGTGCCAGTCCAGCCAACGCGGGTGGTGGTGCTGAGCGAGCTCGAACTCGACAGCACCCTGACCCTGGGGCAGACCCCCATCGGCGCCGTCAATGGCCGTGGTCAACCCACTTTGCCCCGCTATTTGCTGAACAAGGCGGGCATGGGGATCCAGGTGATCGGTGATCTCGACAGCCCCAATCTGGAGTCGCTGATTGCGCTGGAGCCCGACCTTATCCTGACCGGCCAGACCCGTCCCGAGTTGCTGACCTTGCTGGGGGAGATCGCGCCGACCGTGGTGACCAGCAAGTGGGGTGAGCCTTGGCAGGATAGCTTCCGCCGCACCGCCCACACCCTCAACCGCGACCAGCAAGGGGATACTTTCTTGCTGCAGTATGCCGAGCGGTTGACTCAGGCCCGCAGCAAGCTGGCCAAGCATCAGGGGGAGAGCATCAGCATAGTGCGCTGGAACCCCAAGGGGCCGAGCTTTATGTATCAGGGCACCTTTGCCAGCAGCGTAGTGGAGTCGATGGGGCTGGTGCGCCCAAGCAAGCAGCAGGGTACCGGCGCGCCCCACTCACCGGCGCTGAGTCTGGAGTCCCTCAATCTGCTGGATGCCGACTGGCTGGTGGTCGGTACCCTGAGTGCCACCGGTGATGCGGTGGATGCCATGCGTCAGGCGGAGCAGACTCCAGTGTTCCAGCAACTGCCGGTGATCAAGGCCAAGCGCTTTGGCGCCGTGGACGGGTCGCTCTGGACCTCCAGCGGCGGCCCGCAGGCGGCCCTCAAGGTGATCGAGGATGTGGAGCAGTTGCTGGCAACCCGCAGCTGAGTGCTATCGCGCGCCAGAGGTTGACCACACGAACAGGTTGACCAAAGAAGAGGGAGGCTGATGCCTCCCTCTTGCGTTGTCACTGTCTATCGTGACCTCTTCGGCGAGCTAGAGCCGTTTATTGCGGTTGGATGGCTGTCACTGTGAGCTTGCCGCTCTGGCTTTCGGCATGAAAGTGGATGGCATCCCCCACCTTCAGATCCTTGAGCAAGGCTGGATCCGCCACCCGAAACATCATGGTCATGGCGGGCATCTTGAGGTTGTCGATCGCCTCGTGCTTGATGCCGACCTTGCCATTGGCCGCGTCGATGCGGCTGATGACCCCCTTGGTCATCATCATGTCGCCTATCTCGTTCATGCCCGCCATTTGCCCCATCTGGCTCATGTCATGGCCCTGATGGTTCATCATTTCGGCAGCCTGCAGGCTGGTGTGGTTAGCGAGGCCCATCAGCAGGGTCAGTGTCAGCATCTTGTAGTTCATTCCGATTTCCTTGTTTGGCTTATGGAGTTGCAACGGGGTTGCTGTTTGTCCGCTTGAAAATGGTCTGTTCATCAGTGTGATGACTCCTGCTGATCCGCGGTGGTCAGCTGTTGCAGGCTTCGGCTGCGCCACAGGTAGTAGGCGGCAGGCAGCACCAGCAGGGTCAGCACCAGCGCGCTCACCATGCCGCCAATCATGGGGGCGGCGATGCGCTGCATCACTTCGGATCCGGTGCCGTGGCTCCACATGATGGGCAACAGGCCTGCGATAATGGTCACTACCGTCATCATCTTGGGACGCAGGCGCAGGGCGGCGCCGTGGATCACCGCCCGGTGCAGCCCCGCCTTGTCCGGCTTGCCGCAGGCCACGAGGTCATCCCAGGCGTGGTTGAGGTAGACCAGCATCAGGACGCCGGTCTCCACCGCCACCCCGGCCAGGGCGATAAAGCCCACCCCGACCGCCACCGAGAGGTTGAAGTCGAGCAGCCAGAGGGTCCAGATCCCGCCCACCACCGCCAGAGGCAAGGTGGTGAGAATGAGCAGCACCTCCTGAGCACGGCGAAACGCCAGATAGAGCAGCAGCACAATGATGGCGATGGTAAGCGGCACCACGTAGGCGAGGCGCGCCTTGGCCCGCTCCATGTATTCGTATTGGCCGGACCAGGTGAGGGCGTAGCCCGCCGGCAGCACCAGCTGCTTGCCCACCTCGGCCTTGGCTTCATCGACGAAGGATCCGATATCGCGGTCGCGAATATCGACGTAGACCCAGCCGTTGAGGCGCGCATTCTCGCTGCGCAGCATGGGGGCCTCGTCGCTGATGTAGACCCGCGCCACATCCGCCAGCGCGATACGTGCGCCGCTCGGGGTGACCACCGGCAGCAGCTCGAGGCTCGCCACCGAATCGCGATAGCTCTGGGGATAGCGCAGGTTGATGGGGTAACGCTCGCGCCCCTCGATGGTCTGGCCCACCTCCATGCCGCCCACCGCGGTGGCGAGCACCGCCTGCACGTCTGCGATGTTGAGGCCGTAGCGGGCCGCTTTCAGCCGGTCGATATCCACCTTCACGTAGCGGCCACCGGCCACCCGCTCGGCGTAGACCGATGAGGCACCCTCCACCTTGCCGACGATCTGTTCCAGCTGCTGGCCGAGCTGCTGGATCACCTTGAGGTCCGGCCCCGCAATCTTGATGCCGACCGGGGTCTTGATGCCGGTGGCCAGCATGTCGATGCGGGTCTTGATGGGGGGTACCCAGGCGTTGGTGAGGCCGGGGAAGCGGATAAGGGAATCCAGCTCCTCTTTCAGCTTCTCCGGGGTCATGCCGGGACGCCACTGATCGCGTGGCTTGAGCTGGATGCTGGTCTCCATCATCACCAGATCGGCGGGGTCGGTGGCTGATTCGGCGCGACCCGCCTTGCCGAACACGTTCTGCACCTCGGGCACGGTGCGAATGAGCTTGTCGGTCTGCTGCAAAATCTCCCGCGCCTTGCCCACCGAGATATTGGCCGCTGTGGTGGGCATATACATGATGTCCCCCTCATCGAGCGGCGGTATGAACTCGGAGCCCAGATACTTGAGCGGCCAGAAGCCCGCCACCGTCACCACGGCGGCGATGGCCAGGGTGGTTTTCGGGCGCGCCAGCACCGCTCCCAGCAGCGGAATATAGCCGCGGGTCAGCATCCGGTTGAGGGGGTTGGCCTGCTCCGCCAGCACCTTGCCGCGGATAAAGTAGCCCATGATCACCGGCACCAGCGTGATGGCGAGCGCGGCAGCCGCGGCCATGGCGTAGGTCTTGGTGAAGGCGAGGGGGTGGAACATCCGCCCCTCCTGCGCCTCCAGCGCGAACACCGGCAAAAAGCTCATGGTGATGATGAGCAGGGAGAAGAAGATGGCGGGCCCCACCTCGATGCTCGCCTCGGTGATGATGCGCCAGCGGTTCTTGTCGGTGAGCGCCTCCCGCTCCATATGCTTGTGGACGTTCTCGATCATCACGATGGCGCCATCCACCATGGCGCCGATGGCGATGGCAATGCCCCCCAGCGACATGATGTTGGCGTTGATCCCCTGCAGGTGCATCACGATAAAGGCCGCCAGAATGGCAATGGGCAGGGTGATGACCACCACCAGTGACGAGCGCAGGTGGAACAGGAAGGCGAGGCAGACCAGTACCACCACGGCAAACTCCTCCAGCAGCTTGCCGGAGAGGTTGTCAATGGCGCGCTGGATAAGGTCGGATCGGTCGTACACTGTGACCACCTCTACCCCCTCTGGCAGGCTGCTTTTCAGCTGGGCGAGTCGCGCCTTGACCCCGTCGATGGTGTGCTGGGCATTCTCGCCGTAGCGCATGACGATGATGCCGCCCACCACTTCCCCTTCGCCATTGAGCTCGGCCAGACCGCGCCGACTCTGGGGCCCGGTGACCACATCCGCCACGTCCCCCAGCAGCAGTGGGGCGCCGCGCACAGTGGTGCCGAGGGGGATCTGCTTGAGGTCTTTGACGCTCTTGAGATAGCCGTTGGAGCGGACCATGTACTCCGCTTCCGCCATCTCGATGACGGAAGCTCCGGTCTCCTGATTGCCCTGCTTGATGGCGGTTTCGATAAGGGAGAGCGGGATGCCGTAGGCGCGCAGCTTGTCCGGGTCGACCTGCACCTGATACTGGCGCACCATGCCGCCCACGGTGGCGACCTCGGAGACCCCTTCCACCGTCTGCAGCTCGTACTTGAGGAACCAGTTCTGCAGGGAGGTGAGCTCGCTCAAGTCATGTTTGCCGGTTCTGTCCACCAGCGCGTACTGGTAGACCCAGCCCACCCCGGTAGCATCGGGGCCAAGCTGGGGGCGGGCGGAGGCGGGCAGATTGGGGGCAACCTGACTCAAATACTCCAGCACCCGGGAGCGGGCCCAGTAGAGATCGGTGTTGTCATCAAACAGCACGTAGACAAAGGAGTCGCCGAAGAAGGAGTAGCCGCGCACCGTAGTGGCCCCCGGCACCGCCAGCATGGCGGTGGTGAGCGGGTAGGTGACCTGATCCTCCACCACTTGGGGCGCCTGCCCCGGGTAGGAGGTCTTGATGATCACCTGCACATCGGAGAGATCCGGCAGGGCATCCACCGGGGTTTGTTTGACCGACCAGAGCCCCCAGGCGGTGAGCATGAGGGTCAATAGCAGCACCAGAAAGCGGTTGCCGATTGACCAGCGAATAATCGACGGGATCATGATTGAACTCCTTTCTCACCAAGTACAGAGAGCGGAGAGCGGTTGCCTGCTAGGCAGCGAATGATGGCAGGGATCATGACTTCTTCTCCACCTCGGGCATCGTCATCTGATGCTGGCTATGGTCCATGCCTTCCATCTTTTCCATCTCATCCGTTCCACGCTTGGCGTCGCCGTCAGTAGCGGGGGCCTTCTCCTGATGGATGGTGGTGATGCGGTACTCCTCCCCCTCCTGCATTACCTGCAGGTGCAGGGTCTGCCCCTCGACCAGCTTGCTGATGTCGACTCCTTCGGCGACGGTGAACTCCATCTCCATGGCGGGCCACTGCCACTCGGGGATGGGCTGGTGGGAGACCATCAGGGTACGGTTGGCCAGATCGATGCTTTCAACCTCGCCCTGGGTCCACACTTGGGCGAGACGTACTGCCGTCATACGCTGGAAGTCCGAATCGATGGCCGACTCGGAGTCGAGCAGGAACTGGGCCGAGCTGACGATGTTATCCCCAGCCTCTACCCCTGCCTTGATGGCAACCTTGTCGCCAAACTGGGGGCCGAGAGTGACGGCGACCGACTTGAAGTTGCCATCCCCCAACGCCAGCACCAGCCGATCCTGACTGCCGGTGCGGATTACCGCTTCGCTCGGCACCACCAATTGCGGCTCTCCCTGCCCGGTGCGAATGCTCACCTTGGCAAACATATTGGGTTTCAAAAACTCGTCCGGGTTGTCAAAGCGCAGGCGCACCTTGAGGGTGCGAGTAGCGGCATCGAGGGTCGGGTAGAGGTAATCCACCTTACCTTGCCAACTGCGGCCCGGGGCATAGTCGAGGGTCATGGTGACCGGATCGCCCACTTTCAGCTGAGCCGCCTGGCGTTCGAACACCTCGGCACTGACCCACACCTGCTGCAGGGTACTGATGTTGAACAGGGCTGCGGCGGGCTCCACATACTGCCCCTCGCGCACCTTGAGCTCCGACACATAGCCGCTACTGGGGGCATAAATGCTGATGGTTTCGCGCACCTGACGGCTGCGTTTGAGGGTGGCAATTTGATCCGCCGGCACCTGCAGCGACTTCAGCTTGCCCTCGGCGGCGCGCAGTAGCAGCGGATTGCTGGTGTTGAGAGCGAGCAGGTACTCATGCTGGGCGTTGACCAGATCCGGGGTGTAGATCTCGTAGAGCAGGGAGCCTTTGGCCACCTTCTGCCCCTCGCTCTTGATGGCGAGGGTGCGGATCCAGCCCGCCATGCGGGCGTTGATCGCCTCCAGCCTGTCCTCGTCATAGCCGACGTAACCCACCGTCTCGATCTGCTGGTGGATGGGCAGCTTCTCCACCTTGGCCAGCCGCACCCCCAGGTTCTGCTGGATCTCGGGGCTGATGGTGACGGTGCCCGGCGAGCCGTTTTTTTGCTCCTCATAGACGGGGATAAAGTCCATCCCCATGTTGTCCTTGGCGGGGGCATCGCGCTTGTCTCGGGGATCCATGGGGTTGACCCAGTAGAGCGGCGTCTTCTCTTTGGCGGTTGCACCGTCGCCAGTCTGTTTGGCGGCCCAGTAGCCGCCACCGGCGCCGAGGGCCAGTAGCAGGGCTGACATTAGGACTGTCTTGTTCATGATTGGCCTCCGGCGCGGATCTGCATGCAGAACGTGCAGGAGGGCAATGCGCCCGCGAAGGCCGCAACCTTGGTGGGTGAAAAGTGGGCTGGTGACATGATACGTCTTCTCTTGTGCAGGCCGCCGGGCGGGTGAGGTGCAAGGCATCACCAAAGGGGCTGGCGGCAAACGGGGCGTTGCTGACGAGTCAGCAGACGCACGGCTCCCTGTTGCTGGCGGGGCCAGTGGTCACAGGGTCAAACAAGGCGTGCAGACACGAGCAAGGTCAACCTTGCCGCAGGCACGCAGTAGAAGATCGTTCTAGTGACGCAGCACCGACAGCATCAGATGTCGGCGCGGCCAGGAGGGAGGGTGAGTACCGCGGGATCGCAAGAAGGGGTCGCGTAGCCAGTTGTCCAGTACGCTGCTCGCCGCTCCAGGGGGCAGTAGCAACAGCGGCAAGATAAACAGGGAGAGCAGCATGCCAAACAGCGGCAGGGCGCTGGCTGCGCCAGAGACGCCGGTCTGCATCTGGCAGTCACCGCTTGGGGGGGCGTCATCTCCCATCCCCTGATGGCAGGAGAGGGACGCGGTAGGGGATTGGTGATCCATGACCGCCATCGGCTCGTCGCCACCCATCACCATGTTGTGAGGCTGGGAGGCCATTTGTCGGGATGAAATGTCGAGCGCTGGTTGCGCCTCGTGCCAGCTGATGCAGAGGGTCAGATTGCAGACGAGCAGCAGTGCCAGCAATAGCCGGGCCAAAGCAACTGAGGGCAATCTTGCAGCAAGCTGGGTGAGTGACAATCCGGGCATCCTTCGGGGGCAAGTTGCCAAACTCTAAACCTTGCCTCGAGGTGAAGGTCAATGGCGCCGGTTATGTAATGGAGGAACGGTATAGAGGGTAAATAGTTAAGCATTGCTTAACTATTGCGTATGCCCAACCCTAATGAAGCTTGCCGCTCATCCCGTTAGGATGCGCGCCAGTCAGTCGCCACTATTGAGTGATGGTGCGTTTCCTGCGTCCGGATGCCGGTTGCAACAGGGAAGCGGGCCTCACAACATGCTTGCCAGCCCCCTCAATAGCGTGACGCCACGAACGTGCAACATAAAGCCGTTGGCCTCCCGGATGCTGATTGCCAGACACAGAAATGTCATTTGTTGAGATGCACACCCTCTCGGGTGCCCCCTTGTTCACTATTCAGGAGTATCGAAATGCAGCAACGACTGCTGTCGCTGATGCTTGCCGCTTTGCTGAGCCCTTCAGCAATGGCTGGCGGCCTTGCCCTCTACGAAACCAGCACTGCCAACAGTGCGCTGGCCAACGCAGGGGCTGCCGCCCGTGCCCAGGGGGCAGAGACCATCGCCAGCAACCCGGCCGGTATGACCAAGCTGGAAGGTACCCAGCTGCAGGTCAATGGCGGTGTGGTATACGGTGATCTCGAGCTGGATCTGGACAATGGCGGCAACAACGGCGGCAATGCGTTGCAGACCGCGCCGCTCGGCAGCGTCTATCTGACCCATGCCATCAATGACCAGTGGGTCGCCGGTTTTGGCATGTTTGGCAGCCATGGTCTGGGTATCGATTATGGGGATGGCTGGAAGGGCAGCGGCTATGTGCAAGCCGCCAAGCTGACTGGCATCGCCTTTGCCCCGAGCCTGGCGTACCGCATCGACGCCAACTGGTCGGTGGGGGCCAGCCTGATCGCCATGCACGGCAGTCTGGATACCTCGCTGGATATGACGGCAAATCATTTCGCGGGTCGTGAGTTCTCCGATAGCGATTGGGCCTATGGCGGCTCCTTCGGGGTGCTCTACGAGCTGGATCAACACTCCCGCATCGGCCTGAGCTACTTCTCCGAGCTGAAGTGGAAGCTGGAAGATCAGCTGTTTACCCAGGTCAATCTTGCCGGTCTGGGCGTCGATATGATGATCCCGCAGACCGTTACCCTGAGTGGTTATCACCAGCTCAACGACCAGTGGGCTTTGCTGGCCAGCGCCAACTGGCAGCAGTGGTCCCGCTTTGGTGACATTGACGTGAATTCTGCACCATATAGCACCACCGTTGATATGCACTACAAGGACACCTGGCACCTCAGCCTGGGTACCCAGTTCGACGTGACGCCGTCCCTGCGTCTGAGCAGTGGTATCGCTTATGACAGCAGTGCCGTGGACGATGCCCACCGTACCGTCAACTTACCGATGGGTGAGGGATGGCGTTGGGGTCTGGGTGCCAGCTACCAGCTGAGCCCGGCTACCAAGCTGGAAGCCAGCTATACCCTGGCCTGGTTGGGGGATATGTCGGTTCATCACGATGGCGGGCTTATTCGCCCGGAAATCTCCGGCACCTACAACAACAGCTATCTCAACTTCTTCAATATCGGTGTGCAGCACCAGTTCTGAGGCGTGAGTCAAGCAAGCCCCCACAGGTTGGGGGCTTCTCCATCCTGCCCGTAGCCGGTCTGGTCATTGCCAACCGGCGTGGGGTATGAGCCGGGTGACCCTCGAGGGACACCCGTTTGATCACCCGTTACACGAGGAGCAACAGCGAATGTCATCACAACCTGCCTCTGCGTTAGCACGGTGGCTTTGGCGCCTGGCGTTTATTCTGGTCACGGTCGCTCTGGTTATCTTCTTCTCGAAAGGGGCCAGCATCTATCCGGTTGATGCGGCTCAGTTCAGTCATCCCCTGCCGGCCATCATGGTACTGCTCGATTCCGAGATCTTTATGGGGGTGATCACCGTCATTACCCTCTATGTCGTGCTCTATCTGATCCATCTGTTGTGGCAACTGCACGAGATCGCCGTGCATCGTGCCAAGTTGTCCGAGTCGGTACATATCACCCTGGTGTTCGCCCTCTCCCTGTGCGGGCTGTTTATCGACAAGACCTGGTGGGTGCTGGCCATCATCATCGCCTTTGCCCGTTGGGATGTGCTGGCCGAGCGGATGAGCCAGATCATCGGCCATGGTATTCGCCGTGGTCGTCATCAAGGGGAGCCATCGTGAAAGAGATCCTGCTGCCCTATATCCTGATCGTCTGGTTGCTGGTCAAGCTGAAGGTGCTGCCCTGGAACCTCAAGACCGGTTTCTGGAGCACCGCGATCGGGGCCTTGCTGGCCCTCGGATTGCTGACCACCTCCCGCCATCTGGCGCCGGTGGACTTCACTGATTCGGCCACGGTCAAGGCGCCTCATGCGGTGCTGGGCCCCTTGCTCGGCACCAACCAGTTCCACCAGATCGACGAGATCCATGTCGTCCACAACCAGCAGGTGAAGAAGGGCCAGCCCATCTACACCCTCGCTAACTGGGAGAGCGATGGCAAGGCACAAGCTCTGAGCCACCAGATCGACGCCCAGCAGGCCCAGATCAGCGCCGAGCTGAGCCAGCAGCGCGCCATTTTGTCGCGGCTGACCCTCAATCGCAAAGAGCTGGCGCGGTTGACCCAGCTGGGCAGTTTCTCCAGCATCCAGAGCCGCGATCAGTTGCAGGCCCAGATCGATGGCGATCTGGCGCAACAGAGTGCCAGCGAGGCCAAGGTGAAGATGATCGAGGCCCAGGTGCAGAATCTGGGGAGCGAGCTGGCGTTGCAGCAACGGCGGAACGAAGAGAAGGTGATCCGGGCCCCGTTCGACGGTCAGGTGTCGGTGGTCAATCTGGCCAACGGCTCGCGCACCGGCAACATGCACCTCTACGATACCTCGCGCAAGTTTCTGGAGTTTCGCATTCCGGATCAGAGCTACCGCGCCATTGAACCGGGCCAGTTTGCCGAATTCTATGTGGATGCCTATCCGGGACGGGTATTCCGGGCTCGGGTTCACTCGGTGCGTACCGGCACGGGTGAGGCCCAGCTGAACGCGATGCAGGGTGATCAGCATGTGCGCCAGCATGTGGGCAACAACATGTCCAGCCATGGCCGTACCGTGGTGCTCGACATGCTGGAGCCGGAAGGGGTCGTGCTGCCCATCGGGGCGACCGGTTCGGCCTGGATCTCGGCACACAAACCCCATCCGCTGCTCGGCTTTATCGACATCATCGGTGCTGCCACTGTGCGTCTCAAGGCGATGAAGGCCTATCTGTTTGCCATGTAACGCACGGACATAAAAAAGCCCCTCCGTGAGGGAGGGGCTTGGGGAGTGTGACCGCAGTGGTCAGGCCCGTTTCTCCGAGCGGCGCATGATGAGCCGGAAGAAGAGCGGGATAAAGAAGATGGCGATAAAGGTGGCCGCCAGCATGCCGCCGATCACCGGCCAGCCGAGGGCGTGACGGCTTGCCGCACCGGCGCCGCTGGAGGTGACCAGCGGCACACAGCCGAGGATGAAGGCGAGCGAGGTCATCACGATGGGACGGAAACGCAGGCGCGCCGCCTCCAGCGCCGACTCGATGAGGCTCATCCCCTCTTCGTGTTTCATCACCGCGAACTCTACGATCAGGATGGCGTTCTTGGCGGCAAGGCCGACGAGCGTCACCAGCCCGATCTGGAAGTAGACGTTGTTGGTCAGCCCCACCAGCCAGGTGGCCAGCAGGGCGCCGAACAGGGCAAACGGCACGGCAGTGATCACCGCAAACGGCAGGGTCCAGCGTTCATACTGGGCGGCCAGGATGAGGAAGATCATCACGATACCGAAGCCGAACGCGGTGCCTGCGCTACCTGCTGCCGCTTTCTCCTGATAGGCGGAACCGGTCCACTCCAGCTTGGCGTCGTTGCCCAAGGTGTCGTTGGCGACCGCTTCCAGCGCGGCGATGGCCTGACCCGAGCTGTAGCCGGGGGCGGGCTGCGCCATGATCTTGGCGGCCTGGAAGATGTTGAAGCGCTCCACCAGTTCCGGGCCGGTGGCATCACGCACCGTCACCAGACTGCTGAGCGGGATCATCTCCCCCTTGCCGGAGCGGACATAGACGTTGCGGATGTCGCTCTTCTTGGCGCGGTAGTCTGCCTCGGACTGCAACTGTACCCGGTAGGTACGGCCGAACTGGTTGAAGTCGTTGACATAGACCTGACCGAAGGTGGCCTGCATGGTGTCAAACACCGCATTGATCGGTAGCCCCAGCGCCTTGGCTTTTTCGCGATCCAGATCGAGATAGACCTGCGGCACGTTGGCGCGGTAGGTGCTGGTGACGCTGGCAAACTCCGGGCGCGCCTTGGCCGCTTCGAGGAAGCGCAGCACTTCGCCGGAGAAGGCCTGGGCGTTGCCGGTGCCACGGTTCTGCAGATAGGCCTCAAGGCCACCTGTGGTGGACATCCCCTGAATGGGAGGCGGGTTGAAGGAGGCGACAAAGCCATCCGCCAGCCCCATCAGGCTCAAGCCCTGGAAGGTCTTGGCCAGCGAGAAGGAGTCCTGCCCGGCCCCCTGACGCTCGCTCCAGTCCTTCAGGGTAATGAAGGTCATGCCGCTGTTGCTGATGATGGCATTGGAGAGAATGTCAAAGCCCGAGAAGGTGATCACATCCTTCACATGGGGGTTGGCCATGGCGATCTTGTCGAACTGATCCGCCACCGCCTGGGTCCGGCTCATCGCGGCGGCATCCGGCAGCATGACGGCGGAGATGAGGTAGCCCTGATCTTCGTTCGGTACCAGTTCGCCCGGCACTTTCAGGAAGAGGCCGTAGATGGAGAGGATCAGCACGGCGATGATGGCAAAGGCGACCCCCACCCGACGGTTCAGGAAGGCCACACCCCGTACATAGCCGCGGGTCAGCTGGTCAAATTGTTCGTTGAACCAGACGAAGAAGCGGGCCGGTTTGTGGTGTCCCTCTTTCAGCAACACGGCACAGAGGGCCGGGGAGAGAGTCAGTGCCACCAGACCGGAGATGGCGACCGAGACCGCGACCGTGATGGCGAACTGTTTGTACATCACCCCGGTCATGCCGCCCATAAAGGCGACCGGCAGGAACACGGCGCAGAGCACCAGCACGATGGCGACCACCGGACCGGAGACCTCCTGCATGGCGAGGATGGCAGCCTCTTTGGGCGAGCACTTCTTCTCGCTCATGATCCGCTCGACGTTTTCGAGCACCACGATGGCGTCATCCACCACGATACCGATGGCAAGCACCATGCCGAACAGGGTCAGCAGGTTGATGGAGAAACCGAGCACCAGCATGCCGGCGAAGGTCCCGATGAGCGACACCGGCACCGCGATACAGGGGATCAGGGTGGCGCGGAAGTTCTGCAGGAACAGATAGACCACCACGAACACCAGTACGATCGCCTCGAACAGGGTGTGTACCACCTCTTCGATGGAGATCTTCACGAACTCGGTGGTGTCGTAGGGGATCTGGTACTCGATATCCTGCGGGAAGCGCTCCTTGAGTCGCTCCATGGTGGCGTGTACCGCATCGGCAACCGCGACGGCGTTGGCGCCTGGCTGCAGATAGGTGGCGATACCGATGGCCGGTTTGCCGTTGGCGCGGGCCACCAGATCATAATCCTTGCCCCCCAGCTCGACCCGGGCGACATCGCGGACCCGGATCTTGGAGCCATCGGGCATGGAGCGGACGATGATGTTTTGGAACTCCTTCACATCCTCAAGGCGCCCCTTGGTCTGCACCGTGTAGGTGAAGTCGATGGGGGTCGTGGTGGGTTGGGCACCAATCTTGCCTGCCGCGAACTGGGTGTTCTGCTCGCGAATGGCGCCAATCACGTCGCTCGGGGTGAGCTCGAGTTGGGCCAGTCGATCCGGTCGCAGCCAGATACGCATGGCGTAGTCAGTACCGCCAAACAAGGTGGTATCACCGATGCCGGGAATCCGCTTGAGTTCGTCGATGATGTTGAGCAGGGCATAGTTCGACAGATAGGTGGTATCAAACGAGCCGTTCGGCGACTGGAGGGTGACCACCTGCAGGATGGAGGTCGATTTCTTCTTGACCGTCACCCCCTGCTTTTTCACCTCTTCCGGCAGCTGGGCCATGGCGGCCGAGACCCGGTTGTTGACGTTGATGGTGGCCTGATCCGGATCTGTGCCGATCTCGAAGTAGACGTTGAGGTTCATCTGTCCGTTGGAGGCCGACCCCGACTGCATGTAGATCATCCGCTCGACGCCGTTGATCTGCTGCTCCAGCGGTGCGGCGACAGTCTGGGAGATCACCTCCGGGGTTGCGCCCGGATAAAACGCCGTGACCGAGACCACCGGCGGGGTAATCTGGGGATATTGCTCGATGGGGAGCGCCCGCATCGCCGCCAACCCGCCCAGCACGATAATGATCGAAATCACGCTGGCGAAGATGGGGCGTTCTATGAAGAACTTGGAAAACATACGGGCTCCTTACTTGGCCGCAGACTGGCTGACCACCTTGCCGGTGATCGCCTTCATCTCGTCGGCAGAGACAGGTTTTACCACTGCGCCGGGGCGAGCCTTCATCAAGCCTTCGACGATATAGCGCTCACCTGCCTGCAGGCCGCTCTCGATCAGCACGCCGGAGTCGACTGCCGCGCCCAGGGTCACCGGACGGGGCACTACCTTGTTGTCGGCATCGACCACCATCACCATGCGGTCAGCCTGGGACTGGACGATGGCGCGCGGCGGTACCACGATGGCGTTTTTGCGGGTGCCCAGATCGATGGTCATGCGGACAAACTGGCCCGGCAGCAGTACGCCGTCCTTGTTATCGAAGATGGCGCGGGCACGGATGGTACCGGTCTGGGGATCGACCCGGTTGTCGGAGAAGTTGAGCTTGCCCGCCTCCGGATAGAGGGAGCCATCGGCCAGACGGATATGGGTGCGCCAGGTGGTGGCATCCTTCGCCTCAATCACCCCTTTCTTTACCGAGTTTTCGAAGTTGAGGCGATCCTGCTCCGAGTAGGAGAAGTTGACGTAGAGCGGATCAAACTGGGTGATGGTAGTGAGCAGGCCGTTGTCGCCGCTGGTGGAGATAAGGCTCCCCTCGGACTGGGAACTCTTGCTCGCCATGCCGTTGATGGGGGCGGTCACCTGGGTGTAGCTGAGGTTGAGATCCGCCTCTTTCACCTTGGCCTGGGCAGCCTGATGGCTGGCGATGGCCGCTTCATAGTTGGCGATGGTGTCGTCATAGTCCTTGCGGCTCACCACCTGACGCTTGAACAGGGGAATGATGCGATCCCGGTCGGCTCGGGCCTTGTTCAGACGCGCCTGCTCCTGAGCCAGGGTCCCCTTGGCCTGCTCCAGCGCCACCTTGTAGGGTTCGGGGTCGATCAGAAACAACTCCTGACCGGCGGTGACCGGCTGACCTTCCACATAGGTGCGCTTGAGCAGGATGCCATTGACCCGGGAGCGCACATCGATCTCGCGAAAACCGGCTGTCTCTCCCACCATCTCGCTGGTGAGTGGTACATCGGTCGGGGTGGCTTCGGCAACCACCACGGGGACGGCGGGCATGGTCTGGGCCGTCTGGGTCGTCTCGCCACCGCAGGCGCTCAATCCGCCAATCAGCGCCAGGGTCAGCACGCTACGTTTGTACATCTCTTTTCCGGCAAGGGGCACCTTCATCATCACACTCCTGTTCAATCGATCCCGGTTGCTGCGTTCAGCAAAATTCTCCATACACATCATTAACTTCATGATTAAAAAAACAACTTTTTTATGAGAGGAATGAGAGATGATAGGTCTGTAATCTGAACCCAGCCTTCTCAAGGTGGCAATCAAGGTTGCCGATTGACGAAAAAAGCCTGACGTTTTCCGATGTGGCGAAGTTCAGCGGGGATGTTCGGCCTGAGCGAGGGCGGCCAGCAACAGGGCACTACTCTTCTCGTCTTGGTGATAGCCATTGAGAGCAGAGAGTCGTTCGGCTGCGGGGCCGTGGGCCACTAGACGCCCGGCTTTGAGCTCGATCAGGGTGGTGAAGTTGCGTCTGACAAATTCGGCGTCGTGACTGATGGCTACTATGGTGGTGCCCTTCGCCCGTTCGCTGACAAGCCAGCGCTCCAGAATGGCCAGCCAATGGGGATCGAAATCCCGGCTCGGCTCATCGAGCAGCAGCAAGGCGGGCTGCATGGCATGGAGGCAGGCCACCGCCACCATCCGACGTTGGCCAGCATCGAGATCCAGCGGGTGGGATGCTGCCCACGCTGTCAGCTCGCACTGCGCCAGTGCCGCCGCCACCCGTTCCCGGATCTCTTCCCCCGGCCGTTTTTGCAGGCGCAGGCCAAAGGCGATTTCATCGTCGACCCGGCTGTGAAACAGCTGGCGCTCCGACTCCTGAAACAGAAAACCGATCTGACTGGCGCGCGCCAGTGCCCGCTGCTCGCAGAGATCCTGTTGTTGCCAGCTCACCGTGCCGGAGGTGGGGGCCAGCAGGCCCGCCGCCAGTCGCAGCAGGGTCGACTTGCCTGCGCCGTTATCCCCGACGATGGCTACTTGCTCCCCGCTAGCAATCTGCAATGTGATGTCGTGCAGGCAGGGATTGTCCGGCGCCCACGAAAAACAAAGGCGGTCAAAGCTCAGCATAAAACTCCCGCAAAATGGCCAAAGGGTAGGGATGATGGTGCGGGTCGCGCGCCAGCAACGCCTCGCGCAGGGAGTCTGGCAGGATCACCCGCCCGGGCAGATGGGGCAGCACCTCGCCCAGTTCGCCGCTGGCCAGCTGGCGGCCATGGTCGAGCAGTACGAACTGCTCGCAATAGTGAGCGGCCGGAAAAAGCCGCTGCTCCAGCAAGATGACGCTGCAGCCGCTCAGCTCGCTGTAGTGGCGGATCTGGCGCAGCAGGGTGTGGCTCGCCTCCGGGGTCAGGCGGCTGAAGGCCTGATCCAGGATCAACAGTTTGGGCTGCATCGCCAGCGCACAAGCCAGCACCACCCGCTGGGCCTGCCCTCCCGACAGGGAGAGCGGATGTTGCGTCGCCAATTCCTCGCAGTGACAGCACGCCATGGCATCAGCCACCCGCCGACTGATCTCGGCCACCGGCAGCGCCAGATTGGCGGGGCCGAAGGCCACCTCATCCGCCACCGAAAAGCAGCAGCCGGAAAATTGCAGATAGGGGGATTGCTGCACCCACTGGCGTTGGGCCGCCTGTTCATTGAGCTGCCCCCCGTCGTGGGCAGTACCGAGGATGGTGCCTGTCCCGGCCAGGGTATCGAGGTGCAGCTGCGACCAGCCTCCCGCCAGCAGTTGAGCCAGCAGGGATTTTCCCGCCCCGTTGCCGCCGAGGATGGTGAGCCACTCGCCTGCACCCAATTCAATGTCGAGGGGCCCCAGCTGGAAGTGGTCAGGATGGGCCGCATGGCCGATGGTTAATCCACGGAGCGATATCATGGCCACCACCTCCAGACGATCTCCAGCAGTACCAGCACCAGCAACAGATAGCGCAGCAGCGGCTCATGGCGCCGCTGCGGGATCTCGACCACGCGGGTGCGGGTCGGCTGGCTGCGAAAACCGCGCAGATCCAGCGCCATGCTGCGGGTGGCCAGTTCGCTCAACGCCTGCCCGACCAGCGGCGAGAGCAGCGGAATGATCGCGCGCAGCCGGGCCAACGGATGGCCATCAAAGGGGACGCCACGGGCCAGCTGGGCCTCCTTTATCGCCCGCAACTGGTGGCCAAGTTGCTCCTTGAGCAGCAGCGGGCCACAGCAGAGGTAGGAGAGGGCGATGGGCAGCCGGCTGGCAAACAGCGCATGGACAAAGCGCTCGGTCGAGACCGCCCACAGCCAGAGCTGGGCGCTGGCGAGACAGGCGAGCAGGCGACACCAGAGGGGCAGAATGGGGAAGGTTTCGCTGACAGGCGCCTCTGGCATGCCGAGCAGGATCCGCAACCAGGGGCCGTGAACCAGATAGAGCCCCAGCCCCAGCGGCAGCATCACCGCCAGCACCAGCTTGACCCGGGAGCGGGCTCCCGGTAGCACCATTAACGCGAGCAGCGGCAGCAGGCTCCAGCCCCAGAGCCAGGGGGGCGGCAGCACGCTGGCCGTGACCGAAAACCACAGCCAGAGTGCGAGGGAGGTAAACGGGTGCATCAGCGCACGGCGGCCATCTGCGGGAAGTGGCGCAGGGTGCGCTGCGGCAGGCGGCGTACCAGCCCCCAGGCGATCAGCACGGTCAACAGTTTGTCCAGCAGGTTGGTGCCGAGCACGGTGACGGCGACCGACTCTTGCAGATCGCTGCCCATGGCGTGCAGGTAGGCAACCATAAAGTCAGCACCGCTGCCGGTGGCGCCACCAAACAGGTAGGAACGGATGGGAATGGCCACCAGGGTGAGCGCCAGGGTGATCACCACGCTGCTCATCACCACCTTGGGCAGATTGTTGAACCAGCCCGCGCGCGCCATCAGACCGGCACTGAGACCAATCATCATGGCGACCGGGGCAAAGGCGGCGGCGATGGGGCCGGTGAGCAGTCCCCACAGCAGGTTGGTGAGCAGACCGGTGGCGACCGCCATCCAGGGGCCCGCCAGAATGGCGCAGAGCACAGTCCCGATGGAGTCAAGGAAGATGGGCAGCTTGAGCATGGAGACCGCCTGTCCCGCCACCATGTTGATGGCGATGCAGATGACCATAAATGCCAGGTTGTAGCTGGAGAGTTTACTGACGGACATAGTGATCCTCACAAGGTTCTGGGGGTAATGAGCAGCTCTTCATAGCCGGAGTGGGGGCAGGGGGCTCGGGTGAAACGGTACGCCTCCAGCTCGCCAATCACAAGTTCGAGGGTGGTGCGGACCCGGCAACCGGGCAGCACATGGCCACCGCGCATCAATCCCTGCTCGTCAGAGAGGGAGAGGTGCAGGTGTTCGCACTCCGGGTCCAGGGTGCCGCCGAGGGCGATCACCTCGAAGGCCCCCTCCAGCAGGGTGCCATCGGGCCGGGCGGCATAGCGCAGATTGGCGTGGGTCAGGCTGCCGACCGCCCCGGCGATCCAGGCAGCCTGCAGGCCGTGTTGGGCCATGTGTGTGCGCAATCCGGCGATCAGGTCCTCCCCCGGCAACAGGCGCAGGGCCAGAAAACGGGCGGGGGAGAGGGGAAGGTGAGGGGTAGTCACGTCAGGCACTCCTTGCTGCAAAAAGAAGGTGCCCTGAGGCACCTTGTCTGGATAGGCTGTTTACGCCCTTTTATCGCAAGCAACCTCGAGCCGCTTCACAGATTGGTGAACGCGCAGCGGCTTAGCGGTTAACCGTGCGTCGCATCAGGCGAAGCAGGCCCAGATGGGAGCGTGGTCGGAGGGTTTTTCGATGCCGCGCAGCTCATAGTCGATGCCGGTCTCGGTCACGCTGTCCTTGAGGGCGTCGGAGGCCATGATGAGGTCGATACGCAGGCCGCGGTTCTCGTCAAAGCCCCTGGAGCGGTAGTCAAACCAGGAGAAGCGCTCGCACTCGGTGGGGTTGGCGGCGCGGAAAGTGTCGGTCAGGCCGAACCCTTTCAGCCGCTCCATCCATTCGCGTTCGATGGGCAGGAAGGAACACTTGCCATCCCGCAGCCAGCGCTTGCGGTTTGCCTCACCGATGCCGATGTCGAGATCGGTGGGGGAGATATTCATATCCCCGATCAGCACCAGCTGGTCGTCCGGCGTGTGGTTGGTTTCTAGGTAGTGCTGCAGATCCTCGTAGAACTTCTGCTTGGCCGGGAACTTGGTCTCGTGATCCTGGTTTTCACCCTGCGGGAAGTAGCCGTTCATCACCTTGATGAGGGAGCCGTCTTCGCGCTCGAAAGTAGCCATGATCATCCGGCGCTGGGCCTCTTCATCGTCGGTGGGGAAGCCTTTCTCCACCTTGACCGGCTTCTGCTTGCTCATGATGGCGACCCCGTAGTGGGCCTTCTGGCCGTGAAACTCCACGTGATAGCCCATGGCCTCCACATCGGCCAGCGGGAAGGCTTCGTCGTGTACCTTGATCTCCTGCAGGCCGATCACATCGGGCTGGTGCTTGTCGATGATGGCTTGCAGTTGGTGCAGACGGGCGCGCAGGCCGTTGATATTGAAAGAGATGATCTTCATGTCCGGGATGCTCATGTCATTTTTATAAGTCGCTATTGGACTAGGAATCCGCCGTGGATGCAAGTTTGGCCGCGGGCCTGCGCCAATGGCAGGCCCGGTGAGCACGGGGAGGGATCAGCGGGTCATCTTTTTGACAAATACCACCACAAACAGCGCCAGCGTGAAGCTGCCGGTAAAGGCCTCGAAGGCGGCAAAGAGCCTTGAGAGGCCGACCGGGGTAAAGTCGCCATAGCCCAGGGTGGTGAAGGTGACCACGCTGTAGTAGAGGCACTCGATCAGGAAGATGGCGTTCTGCTCGAAGGGGGCATCCGGCCGGTAGATAAGGTGGTTGCCCGAGAAGTTGAGGCCGCAGAAGAAGTAGAAAATGCTGCAGATAAAGATAAGCAGCAGGGAGAAGAGCACCACCCGCATCGGGGCTTCGCCATAGCCGCAGAAGAGATCGACCACCCAGGAGGTGAAGCGCTGGCTCGACCAGAACGGCAGTTGCAGCCGGCGCATGGTGAGCTCCTGCTGGATATAGTTGCCGGACATGGTGAAGATCCCCTGCGCCTCTGAGGCTTTGCGCAGATCCCGGTAGGTCTCTTCCGCCTCCTTGAACCAGATGCGTGCCTGTTTGGGATCCCGTTCGCGGCGGCCCTTGCGATCCTGCATCACCCGTTTGCCGGTCTGCATGTTGTCGAGCCGGGTGTTGTGCCAGCGGATGCCGAGCAGGTTGACGTCATCGAGGGTGGCACACTGGAGGTTGGCATCACTGAGATCGGCCTTCATCAGGCTGCCGCCCTTCATGCGCAGGCCGTAGAGGTGGCCACCGCGCAGGTTGGCGCGATAGAGGTTGCACTGCTCCAGCAAAAATCCCTCATCGGACTCCTTGTTGACCAGATTGAGACCAGCCAGATTGGCCCGTGACAACTGCAGGCCGTGGCAGAGTCCGCCGGCGCGAACGTACTGTTCGAGCGCCTCGGCAGTGTGGGCTTCCTGATGGGGTCTGTGGGGATCATGCCAGTGGCAGAGCTCGTGCTCGCCAGCCTCTTCACTGCAGTGGCGGCCATCGGCCACCAGATAACGACACATCGCCATCTTCGTTTCCCTCGCATTGCCGGACTGGTTTCAGCATAGGCGGGGAAAAGGGGGCGTGGCGACGTCTTAGCGGAACTGGTTGAACTCCTGACGCAGCTTGCGAAAACGCTCCTGCTGGGCCGGGTTGAGGGGGATGCCGTCGAGCACGTCCAGAGTGTCTTTGCACTCGGCGCCAAATTCCGGGCTCTTGCGGTTTTTCTGCATCAGTTGCAGCAACACCTGGATCTTGTTGAGGGCCGCACCAGTGTTGGCGGGGGCACGGCGCAGGGCTTCGCGGAAGTGGCCGAGGGCCTGCTCCAGCTCGCCGCTCTGATAGGCCTTGATCCCCAGATCGTTGAGCTGCTGGTAGCGCTGACGCCGCTCCAGCACCGTCTTGTCATCCCGGGTTGCCTGGATGCAGGTGGTGAGCAGCCGGTCTTCGTCTTCCGCCAGCAGGCCCTGCAGGCTCTCGGCATACTCGAACTCGCCGAGCTGGTAGAGAGCGAGGATGGTCTCGCCGAGCAGGGCGGGGGGCATAGTGGCCGGTTCATCGAGCCAGTTCTGATTGGCGCGATAGAGCATCTTCTTGCCCTTGAGCAGCTCCCCCAGTGCAATTTGCACCCGGGCCTGACAGATCTGCTCGAACACCGGGTAGTTGAACTCCGACATCATCAACGAATCGCGGATGCGCGACAGGGCCGAATTGACCTGCTTTTGCAGGTTGGCGATGTGGTAGCTGTCGTTGCTGTTGAGGGCGTAGAGGGTCAGGGTCTGGATATAGGCCCCCAGATAGTGGGGGGTGCGATGAATGGAGTTGCGCGACAGGTCGATGAGGGCAAGCAGCACATCCTTGGCCTGGGCGTAGTCGTGGCGCTGCAGGCACACCTCCGCCAGTCGGCGGGAGAGTTGCACCGACTGGGGGGAGATATCCACCGCCCGTCTGAGCTCCTGCTGCGCCTGCTCGTCATGACCGAGGGCCAGCAGGGATTCAGCCAGCCAGAGGTGAGCCTCCACCATCAGCGGGGTATTCTTGAGGGTCGCCTGCAGATGGCTGACTGCCTCCTCGTGGAGCCCGAGGGTGTTGCACGCCTTGCCCAGCGTCAGGCGGGCCCAGCTGTTCTCCTGCCCGGCCAGCAGCTGGCGCATCAGGGCGCGTGCCTCTTGTGCCTGACCCAGCTTGAGGTGGGTATCGGCCTGCAGGCAGCGGCAGTAGTTGGCAAAACGGGGCACGGCATCGGCCCGCTCGGCGCAGGCGGTAATGAGGGCCGCCAGATTGTCATCGGCCAGCGCGCTAAAGACACTGGCCAGCGCGTTGCGTCGGGCGAGGGCGCGTTTGAGGCGAAACGAGAACTGCTCCTGGGAGAAGGGCTTCATTAGGTATTCGTCGGGTTCGGCTTCCAGCGCGCTCAGCACCATGGCGCGGGAGCTGTCGCCACTCACCATGATCACCACGCTCTGGGGCGGGATCAGATCTTTGTCGCGCAGGCTTTCGAGCAGCTGGCGACCATTTTCGCCGACCCCCAGATCGTAATCGATGAGATAGATGTCGAAACTGCCCTTCTGGCAGCGGCGCCGTGCATCCTCGGCGGTATTGGAGTAGGTGATGTTGCTGATCCCCAGATTGATCAGCATCGCCTTCATCATCACCTGAAACGAGCGCTGCTCATTGACCATCAGAATGCGTTGGGGCTTGGCTGGGCTCTTTTTTTCTGGCTCTTGTTCAGGTGTCTGCATCTGTCTGGGTCGAGGCGCTGCGGGCTGATGAGGGAAAGTGTGCCACCAAAGCGCGTGAAGTGGCAATCAATGTGCTTTTGTCGCATCGCTTTCTGTTCGCGGGTCACGTTTTTTCCGGATTTATCGGGGCCATGTGGTTGATCCATATCAAATAAAGTTCAGATGGGGTGGCAGCCTGCGGCGCGCTTTTTAGACTGATAGAGGGGACCGGAGAGACGCTCCGGTCAGCTGTAGACCCTATCAGGCAGGCATCAGGGCCTGCATCTGTCCATGGAACAATCAGGGAGGGAGCAAAAATGAGTCTGTTACCGAGCCGTACCAGTCTGTTCGATGACCTGTTTCGCGATATGGCGTCCGGCTTCTATATTCGTCCCCTGCACGGGGATCCGCTACCGAGCCAGATCAGGCTGGATTTGAAAGAGAGTGATGACAACTATCTGTTGCAGGCCGAACTGCCTGGGGTTGCCAAGGAGGATATCCATGTGGATATCCATGGCAAGCAGGTGACCCTGAAGGCGGAGATCCGCCAGTTTGACAGCGAGAACAAGGATGAGCGAACCCTGCGCAGTGAACGCTACTTCGGCAGTGTCTCGCGCACCCTGGAGCTGCCGGTCGAGGTGGCACTGGACAAGGTCAGCGCCAGGTTCGAGAACGGCATCCTCACCTTGCAACTGCCCAAGCAGGTGGAAACCCCGGCACCTCATCGGGTGACCATCGAATAACCCGTCATCAATGACCCCAATGATAAGGCCCCGCTCTCGGGCAATGCTGTTCACTTAAGAAAATTTGAGTTCCAGTCCACGTAGTATCAGGGCTAAAAAATGAGGGAGGCATGATGCCTAATGCCAGTCAGTTAAGCCTGACTGGCATTGTTTTTATTGGCTTTTTTCACACTATACCTCTGGGGCCTTGGCTTC